>JBDTJR010000049.1:0-27514 GCA_039935735.1 Chthoniobacterales bacterium
TACGGAGCCACGCAAAATGTGGTCGCCGCGACTGGAGATGAGACAACGCATCAGACGCTGGAATCCCTGACATCTCTGCCACAGGTTCAGAGCGTATTACGCGTCCAGAAACGCTACAAACTCGTAAGCCGGGAATCGCATCCTGAAAATACCGTCGTGAATGCAGATGGAGTATTGATCGGCGGTGAAAAGCTTACACTCATGGCGGGGCCGTGTTCGGTTGAAAGCGAAGAACAATTGATGTCCACCGCCATAGCGGCGAAAGCTGCGGGAGCAACGGTGCTGCGTGGCGGCGCCTATAAACCCCGGACATCCCCCTATGAGTTCCAGGGTCTTGGCAAAGAAGGCTTACGCTTGCTGCAACTTGCAAAACAACACACTGGATTGAAAATTATCACCGAAGTTTTAAGCGAAAGAGATGTCGAGCATGTTGCGGAAACTGCGGATATTTTACAAATCGGTGCACGCAATGCACAAAATTTCCGACTGCTCATCGAATGTGCTGCGACTAAAAAACCCGTACTTCTCAAGCGAGGAATCAGTGAACGTGTTGAGGAATGGCTACTGGCAGCCGAATATATCATGGCTCATGGAAATCCGAATGTTTTGCTCTGTGAACGAGGTATCCGAACCTTTGAAACCTATACACGCAATACGCTGGATCTCTCCGCCGTGGCAATCGCCAAGATGGAATCGCACCTTCCGGTAATCGTCGATCCGAGTCAGGGCTGTGGCCGTGCCGATCTTGTCATGAGCCTTTGCTGCGGAGCCATCGCGATGGGAGCCGACGGATTACTCGTGGAAGTGCATCCAAACCCCGCCGAAGCGTGGAGCGACGGAGCACAGCAGATCGACCTGAAAGGCATTCAGGAACTTGTTGATCGCGTTCGCCCCTTCGTCGCCGCAGCAGGTCGTCAATTGTAAATTCCCGGTAAACCTTTAGCGCCGGGACAGGCGATAAAACATGACCGAGCCGAGTGAAATGAAGAGAATATTCGGCATCCACATGAGAAGCACCGGATGCGCCGCAGGATTTTCGCAAAAGGTATTCGCGAGAATGATAAAAAAGAAATAAACAAACGCGATGATGAGACTAAGGGCAAAGCCCACCGAAGTCTCTTTTCGGTGTGTGGTGATGCCTAACGGAATAGCGATGAGCGCAAAGGCGAAACAAGCCAGTGAAGCCGAAAAACGCTTACTGATCTCGACCTGCGTGATTAATTGCTCTTGCGGTGGCACAGTAGGCAGGCGCTGATACAATTCCTTCAAAGTATAGGAAATAATACGACGCGCCGAGTTGCTCTGATCGTACAGGGATTGAAGGGAAATCGGAAAAATACCTTCTTTCAGAACAATTCCCTGACGAATTTTATGAATATCCCCCGGATTTTTTTCATCACGCTCTTCAAATCGCGCATTGTGCAATTTGAGTAATAGCTGGCTGTGCTCATTATCATTGGAAAGCTCGCCTTCTTTCGCATGCACGACCTTCAGGATGTTGGCTCGCGGATCGAGCTCAAAGACAATGATGTTTTTCAGGTGGTCGCCTTCCTTCCCTCCGACATAAATTCTTTTATCGGGCAACTGATCCACGACCTCATCCGCCGTGAACATCGCGGTAGGGTTACTGGTCATCATACGAAACACCATGTTTTCAATGGCGCGTTCCGCCCGGGGAGAAATCTCAATATTAATCCAAAAGCAAACTCCGCTTAAAAATATAGAAAGCGCAAAGACCGGAATGCATATGCGCGGAACACTGATGCCGTTTGCTTTCAGCGCAATGAGTTCATTATCCGCAGACATGCGTCCAAAGACCAGCAGCAGAGCAGTCAGAAATCCCCAGGGGATAGTGAAGGTCAGCGAAAAAGGCAATGCGTAGATAAAAAACAATACCACGTATTTGAAGGGCACATCGTGGTTAATCAAAAGATCGAGGACCTCCTTGAAGATTTTCCCCAGAATAAGGACAAGGCTTAAAACCACCACTCCATAGAGGCAGCTTACAATGATGCTTTTACTGACGTATTTATCGAGAATCTTCATTCAGAACAGGAGCCGGTGTGGTTAAAATCCATGCAAACCTGATTTTGTGCAAGTTTCGGCAGTCAAAGGCAAGTGCGTTCCTGTATCTCCCTTCGATTCTTCCAAGCTTACGGTTGCAGGTTTCAGGAGAAACCTGTTATGCACAATGGTGTGAAAGATGCGATTCGGGATTTACCGCGCTGGTTTAATACATTTCTTTGGGGAAACACGGTTTCCCTGTCATGGATGTGGGGGCTTGGGCTTTTTTTCTCGGTACAGTTCACGGCTCAATATGGGCTGATCGGTTTTGCCTGCTTTGCAATACCCAATGCCCTGGGTCTCGTGCTTTTCGGTTTTGTTACCCATCATATCGCGCGCCGTACAGGCGGCTCGGAATCACTGGCTAATTTCTTCACGCGCTGGTCGCGTCCTTTCCGGTTGGTTTTCTATCTATACCAGATTCTTGCGATCACACTGACGCTTTTTGCCTTTATCCGCTATGCCTGGCAGCCGCTCCATATGGAGCCGGATATTTTGTACCTGCCACTTACGTTACTGGTGGCGTTGGCAGCAGCGATTCTCTTTGGCGAAGAATTCAATATAAAGCGCGTGAAGTACAGTCATGGCGTACTTTTCCTTATTGCTGTAGCGGCGATCGCGACCCTGCTGCTTAATGTGCACAACTACCCCACTCCGAGTGTCTCAGCACACACTTTCATGCCGCTTAATGATTGGAATTTCTTTGGTTATGCGATACCGATCTGTATTGGCTTCCTGATCGGTCCATGGCTCGATCTCCAGCAATGGCAGCGGGCGATCCAAATGCATCGCGAGCGAGTATCGATCGCTGCGGGCTATCTCATCGGAGCGATCATGTTTTTTTGCCTCCTGCTGTTTCACTGCCTAATGACACTCTGGGCCCTGCATCGCGGCGCTGAAGAGTTCATCCGGCAGGGCCTGGCAGACAGAACCTACGCGCAGGAAGTTCTGACCCGATATCTTCATGCAAACGCCACTCAACATCCTTATGTATTTGGAGCGTATCTCATTTTCCTCTGCATCTGTATCCTGACGACACTGGATAGCGGCTATATCGCACTACGCTGGTTTTTGCAGGCAAATGTAAAAACGAGTAATCACCCTATTTTTTCTCTTATTCCCGAACGTCTCGTTACTTCACCGATCCCGACCTATCTCTTCTGCGGAGTAATCGCGCTGGCTGCGGTATTTGTAAAACTCGAGCTCGAATATTTCATGATTTTTTACGCCACATTTTTTGTCGGCTATTCGCTTCTTGGCATCATGCGCGGGTTCATGAACAGCCCGGCAAATGCGATACCGCAGATCAAAATGTTCTGCATCGGAAGTCTTGCCGTTGTCATCTTCGCGTATGGCTACTTTCTTCACTCACCCATCTTCCAGATCATCGGTTCCCTTCTGCCTTTGGGTTATGTTATCTGGATCCTCATAAAGCCGGGATCTTCGGAGGAGTTCGTCAATGATACGGAACAGCTGGAGGCCAATTCCACGAACGGACCGGTGATGGCCCCGATTGAGGAGCAATCCGTCGATGCGCCATTGGCACCTTCCTCCCCGGCTCCAGGTGGCATTGCTTCATGGATTCACCCTCCGGGAGGACACTTTGAAGATAAATGGTTCGTGCATACTTTTGTCGCTACGTATGCCGATACAAACTCGGTGGGGAATGTCTACTTTGGCATGTATGCGATGTGGGTTGGAAAAACCCGTGAATTATTTTTCAACAAAGTGATGCCGAAATTCAATATAAAGGAGACGCCGTTCTACATTCTGACACGGTCCTTCGAGCATAAGTTTGTAAGAGAAACGCGGGAATTTGAGACGGTAACCGTCAAGATAAAGATTGCGAATTACAATCGCAAGTTTGTCACATTGGAACATGAGGTATATGACTCGCAAGCGCATCTTCTCGGAAAAGGAAAACAATCCCTTCTGTTTGTTTCTTCCAGCGACTACAAGATGCTCGATATCCCTTCCGAGGTTTACTCCGCATTTGTGCTGCATGCGTGATGAGACCTCCCCTTTACCGTTCGCTTGCCGGCACCGCCGTCCTGCTGATTTTTCCTCTCATTCAGATCTCCTGTAAAAAAGCAGAGGTGGTGCCACCAACGAATATAGTTCCGTCAGCGACTCCGACAAACTCTCCGACGCCCACACCAACCCCCTTCATAGGGCGAAAGCCCATGGATATTTCACGGCTTTTTAATGGGATGCTCGTGGAAACCAAGTTGAGCACCCAATCGCCGGGAACGACTGCCATAGTGGAGAGAAATACCCCCGAGAGTTATAAGCTACAGTTAACGGTGGATGTCGCACTCCCTCAAGCAGCTATCACGGAGGAAACCCTCGCAGAGGCAAATCCGAAACTGCCCCATATTCTTAATGACATGCAGCTGTTGTTAAAAACGGCAAAAGTGTCTCCCGATTTTGAAAAATTCTACGATTTAAAATTGCGTAATATTCGAGAAAGGCTCTCACATATCGATGCACTACTATCGATGCATAATCTTTATGATTGCGACACCATTCTGCTTTTAAAACATCCCGAATCCGGGCGGCGAGCAGTCTTGATCCAGGCAGATATGGATGTCAATACTGATGGTTCAGATGGCGACCGAAACATCCCGGATGACAGCTCATCTATTCTTTACCAGCCTCAGACAAGCTACCGCTGGAAGAAACTCACAGAGCGCCCCAACCGTGTGCTCGCACCGACGGAGAAAAAACTCGCCGAAGCAAAAGCCCAATATGAGGCGGGAAATCACTCCGCAGAAAAAAAACACGAGCTCAAAGAACACATCGAGCATTTAAAGTCCCAAGCCGAAGAACTCCAGCACTTCAGCTTTCTCGTCGCCACAGCGGATCCTTTTATCGTCTTGCCGGGATTCATGGTTCACCGGAAGGATGATCCTTTTTCTCCGGAAATAGGAGACTATGCGATCGTCATTTATCACAATTCCCTGTACCCCGCGATCGTTGGTGATGTGGGGCCTGCCTATAAGATAGGAGAAGCCTCATTGCGGATCTGCAAGGAGATCGTCGAGTCTTCCTCAGCGATGTCACGGCCCGTGGATACGCTGGAAGTCAGTTATCTTATCTTTCCAAAAACGGCGGATGGCCCCTTTACCCAACCCAATCTCGAAAAATGGCATGATATGTGCCAAAAATTTCTTCAGGAAATCGGGGGATCACCGGTGGAACTACATCAATGGGATAATCTTGTAAAGCCGTGGCCGACACCAACACCAGAGCCTACGCCTACTCCGATCCCTGTTCCTACGCCAGACCCAGCAAGCACGGAAACTTCAGGCGTCTTTACAACGCCAGAAACTTCCCCCACTCCAAGCCCTTTATCGACTTCAGAGAAAACATCGCCCTCTCCCACCTCGGAAGTATCTACTACTCCGAATTAAGAGAGGGATTGTTTCAACAAGCGCTTTTAAAACGCGAACAAGCAATTAAACAGCGGCCAGTTTACCGAGAAGATCGTTCTTACTCGTCATACCGGTGACCTTCTGCTTCACCTCACCGCCACGGAAAATGATCATGGTCGGGATATTTTGGATGCCGAATTTTTGAGCAATGCTCGGATGGTCATCCACATTTACTTTACCCACTTTGACTTCGCCCTTTTTCTCGTCTGCGATCTGATCAATCAGGGGCGCAATCATTTTGCAGGGACCGCACCAGGGAGCCCAGAAATCCACAAGAACAGGCCCACTAGCCTGGGAAATCACTTCGTCAAAATTTGCCGCTGTCAGCTCAAGAACATTTTCGTTAGCCATGAGAGCACTATAAAGCGGAACCCCATGACTTTGCAATGAGCTTGGAGAGAATTTAGAGCATCATCCAAATCTGAACCAATAAAGCGATCAGACCGGCAGCCACGGCGATACCCCCCAGGACAGGGCTCAGGGTATCTTGAGCTTTGAGAGGCGTCACCGGTTGAATCTTTAATGCACCACTAACAGAAGCCGATTGGGAAGGCGCCTGCTGTTTTAATTGCACCGTGGCCTGAGGCATTGGCCTTACAGGAGAAGAAGGAGGCACCTTGGCTGTTTCCTTTTTTGTCTCCGGTTTAAGCGTCACGGGTTGAGCGGAAGCTGCGGCAGCCGGTTTGGCAGAAGCAGGAGTAGTGATAGAAGGAACCGCTGCAGGAACAACTACGGATGCCGCTGCAGGAACAGCCGTCGGACTGGCGGAGACACTCACCGGAGGCGCAGACATTGGCTTTTGCGGTAATTGTGGAGAAGTTGGAGCCAGTGAAGGAGGCTTGGGAATCATGCTCACTCCACTCGCGGACGGTGCGGCTGGAGGTTTTGGAATTCCTGGCACTGATGGCGGTCTGGGAATTAAAGCCGTTCCAGACAATGAAGTAGGAGCACCCGAGAGACTTGGAGGTTTTGGAATCGAAGGAATGGAAGGCGGCTTGGGAATCATTGGAATCCCAGAAGCGGAAGGCGCAGAAACCGAACCCGGTGACACAGGGGGTTTTGGAATATTCGGCATTCCCTGCGAAGGGATCGGCTTGGGAGGAAGATTAATCATCGCGGATTCTCTTGGATTTGCTCCTAGAGGCTGGCCCTGACGAGGGGGCAATACGATCCGCACGGTTTCCTTTTTTGGTTCACTCATAGAAAATTCAAACGGGGTGGCAATGAACAACTGAACTTATTCACAAGCGTGAAATAACACAAGCAATTGTTACAGAGCAATTTCAAATTGTCCAGGCCACTGCTTTATAGCCTGAAAGAGCGGGGTTCACTCATTGCTTTGTTACTGTTTTATCAGGAATACTGGCCGTTTTTTTACTATTTTGCAGGTCCGTCAAATCATGAAGAATTCGAATGGCTTCATCACGGATCGGGTCCGGCTTGCTGGCAGTTTCTTTATCTTTGTCCTTATCTTTGTTATCGTCCGCGTCCTCCTCATCAAAAGAGCTAGCCGGATGTTTCTTCACAAGGGAAACTTGCTGGAGCTTTTTTGAATTCACATTATCCAGCGTAATTTCATAGTCAACGGCATCCATCGGTTTGCGTGTTGCCCTCTCCGTGTTACGAGCTTTGATCCGTTCCTTGTCCTGTTGAATTTCCTGACGACGCTGTTTTTCATTTAAGGAAACGGTGTTGCGGTCGATTTTTTCCTGAAAACGCTTATCGTCTTGTTTGATATAGGTAAATTCTGGATCCTGCGCCACGCGGGCTTCTGAGCGGTGCCGTAATTCGTCAAGATAGAGGCCACTCGCGACGTTCGCGTCAATCTTCAACGCAGGAGCAACTTCATCATATTCCAGCGGATTCTTGAAAGCGCTTTCTCCAATTTCAGGGTTATCCGTCGGCGATGGAAGGACAATATCAGACTGCACCCCACGCAATTGCGTGGAACCGCCTTTGACACGGTAGAATTTCTGGATCGTCAGCTTCAATGCTCCGGCATCGGAAGAGCCAAGACTAAAAAGAGGCATCACTTTGTTAATTTCGATCAATGTCTGGACTGTGCCTTTTCCAAATGAACGCTCGTCACCAGCAACCACTGCACGACCATAATCCTGTAATGCGGCAGCAAAGATTTCCGTAGCGGAGGCACTAAGACGATTAATAAGAACAACCATCGGGCCTGTATAAATAGGTTCTGCTAATTCGCTTTCTGATGACTTTACATTCCCATTTGTATCCTTCACCTGGACGGCAGGACCGTGGACAAATAATCCGGTAAGATCTATGGCCTCCTCAAGTGAGCCTCCGCCATTTTTGCGAAGATCGATTACAAGCCCTTCAATTCCCTCCTGTTTCAAACGCTCAAGGAGAATACGTACGTCCTCGGTAGTACTCGTGGTGCGCTCACTGCCACGATGTTGCATATCCGAATAGAAGGAGGGTAGCGTAATCCAGCCGATTTTTGCCACTCTGCCATTTGCTTGCTTTAGATCGATTAATTCGGCCTTTGCCTCCTGATCCTTCAAGTTGACTTCATCCCGGACAATTTCGATGACTTTTCGCTTCGAAGGATCATTTGCACCGCCCGGTATTACCTGCAACCTTACTTTACTTCCTTTTTTACCTCGGATTTTTTCGACGACCTTGTCGAGCTTCATATCCACCACGTCCTCAAACTCCCCGGTTCCCTGAGCTACCGCTGAGATACGGTCATTTACTTTTAGTCTGCCATCACGATCCGCAGGACCACCAGGAACAACCTCCATGACTTTTGCGTAGCCGTCGTCCGCGCGTAGTACAGCCCCTACCCCAATCAGAGAATGCTTCATCATGATGGTGAAGTTCTCATAATCTGCCGGAGTAAAATATTCCGTATGCGGATCATAGCTTTGGGCCAAAGCCGTCATGAAGGCGCGGAACACATCTTCATTATCCTCCTCGCGGATACTTTTAAGTAATTGGTTATACCGCTTTCCGATGACTTTTTGCGGTGTACTTAACGGATGTTTGTCCAGTTTTTCGAGTAGTAAGTCGCCCTGGATTCTTGCTTCCCAGATCGCATCCGCCTCGGCTTCGTCTTTGGGCCATGCCGCTTTGGTTCGGTTGATCTGCACCACTTTATCGGAATCAAATTTATAGTCTTTGCCGATCAGTATCTTCACTTTCGCAATACGCTCTTCCACTCGCTGTTTGAATCGGTCAAAAATCTCTTTAGCGGGCTCGAGATTGCCCGAGAGAATGGCATCATCGAGCTGAGAACCATACTTGGAATCGAACTCTGAAATATCCTGTTGGGTAAAAAAGAGGCGATTGTAATCCAGAGAATCGAGATAATTTTTCAAGACAACCTTCGACATCTGATCATCGAGAGTTTTCCTGCTATAATGGATTTTCTCCAATAGACGTGAAACAGATTCCTCTACGCGGCCTTTATCTTCAAGATCAGAAGAAAAAGCGTACCTTTCCGGAGTGGCAAAAAGGCATAGAATTGCTATACTAAAAAGGAGTCGACCCAGACTGTTTACGTTCATTGAATTAATAACCTTGCAGATATTGACGCTGAAATCAAATGTCTCAGGAGTCTGACCACTTTTTCATGTTAAAGTTCAAAAAATTTACGGGGGGCATTTGCGAAACCAATGGATACCTTATTGAAGCCCCTGAGGGGAATCTTCTTATTGATGCTCCTGAAGGCGTATCAGCCGCTTTTTCCTCAGATGCCATCAATCTCCTCTTTCTGACGCATGGGCATTTTGATCATATTTTGGATGCAGCACTTGTAAAAATGGACCATGGCGCGCGGATTGCCTGCCACCCGGAAACTGTCCCCATGATCGAAGATCCCGAGTTTTTTCGCCGTTTTGGGTTTCAATTCGAAATTCAGCCTGTGAAACATGATTTACTTGTAGAGGAAACGTCTTCCATAGACTTGCTTGGGCTGAATTTTCAACTGCTTTATGTTCCGGGCCACTGCCCCGGAAGTCTGTGTCTGCTGGAAACCTCCTCTCAGACCCTCTTCGGCGGAGATGTGCTTTTTCAAGGAGCGATAGGGCGCTGGGATCTTCCCGGCGGAGATAAAGATCTCCTGCTTCAGGGAATTCGAAACAAAATTCTGACTTTACCGCGTTCTACCCGCATTTTAGCCGGCCATGGCCCCGAAACTACAGTGGGCCATGAAGCAGACACCAATCCATGGCTTCAATGAGCGCAACGCTTTCGCCCTCGACAAATCGCTGATTTAGCGATAATAAACACTTATATAAGCTCTTCCCCTTCGAATACTTATGCCAACTTTTAATTACGTCGCGCTTGATGCCCGCGGACAAGAGTCTCAGGGACAGATCGAAGCAGGATCACAGAGTGAGGCCGTCGCACAGCTAAGACAGTCAGGATATTTTCCCACCAGCGTCAGTGAGGAAGGAAAAGGGAAAAAAGTAAAATTACCCGCCGCCGCTGCTGCTCCTGCAACAACGAAAAAAAAAGGTGAAATAACACTCTTTAAGCGATCGTCGATCAAACCAAAAACATTGATGATTTTCACCCGTCAGCTTGCCACGCTGATTGATGCCGGATTGCCCCTTTTACGTGGACTGACAGTTCTCGCCAAACAAGAGCCTGATCTTGTTTTAAGAAAAACGATTAACCAGATCGCGGAATCGGTGCAGGGAGGCGGCACCTTCTCCGAAGGGCTTTCGACGCATCCAAAAATTTTCAACAAACTTTATGTGAACATGGTCAAGGCCGGAGAACTTGGCGGTGTGCTCGAATTAGTACTGTTACGTCTGGCGGAGTTTCAGGAAAAGGCCCAAAAAATTAAGAACAAGGTCATTTCGGCCATGTTTTACCCGATCATCGTTTTGGTGATTGCCATCCTCATTCTCACCTTTTTGTTGATTTTCATCGTGCCCAAGTTTGAGGCAATTTTTAAAGACATGCTGGAGGGGAAACCCCTTCCTGCCATTACGCAATTTGTCATCGGTGCCAGTAACATGGTCCAAAATCATATCATTCTCATCATTGTGGGAGTGGTTGGTTTGATTATTTTTTTTAAAATTGCTTCAAAGACTCCTAAAGGAGCACAGATCATCGATACGCTGGCTTTGCGAGCTCCACTCTTTGGCGATCTCACTCGAAAAAGTTCAATTTCCCGCTTCAGCCGGACTTTAGGCACTCTCGTTACCAGTGGTGTGCCCATCCTCCAGGCACTGAATATCACCCGGGACACTGCGGGAAATTATATCATGTCGAACGCCATCTCTAAAGTGCATGATGCGGTCAAAGAAGGAGAATCCATCGTGGCGCCTCTTGAAGCCAGCAATGTCTTTCCGCCGATGGTTATCAGTATGGTGGATGTAGGTGAAGAAACCGGACAATTACCGGAAATGCTTATCAAGATCGCTGAAGTTTATGATGATGAAGTTGATAACGCCGTAGCTGGCCTGACCTCCCTTTTAGAGCCTATAATGATCGTTTTTCTTGCCGTTATCGTGGGAACTATCGTCATCGCACTCTTCCTACCGCTGGTTTCGATTATTCAGGGCTTGTCGGGAGGACAACAGTAATAAACTAAGTTTGTGGTATATTAATTGATATGAAGGCAACCGATTCCCGATTCCGTCAAATTATCCTTCCCTTTAAAAATCTGCATGCATTTACTCTTCTAGAGCTGCTTGTGGTCATGGCCATCATTATGGTGATAGCCGGTCTGACACTTGCGACTTCTTCCTTCGTTCATACAAAGGCAGCAAAAGCCAGAACAACGGCAGAGATTGAGTCCATCTCATTGGCTTTGGACAACTACAAGGCCGAGATGGGGGAATACCCTCAACTTTCGTATCCCCCTCAACTGACTGCCAACGAACTTTCTCCACCTAATGTAGGCGCTCTCACATTTCTGACTGCTGTAACTAAATACATCCCTAATGTCATACCTATAAATGGGCTGCTGTCAAAGGATCCTAACAGCACAAACTTCAATATGCTGAGGCTGGCTTTGTGCCCTCCCCCGGTTTTGGCTAATAATACCAATCAACCCGGTGGCGCCTACGCCACTTACACAAACTACCTTAATCCCACCAGAAAGATTTTTTTCACGCCTAATAAATCAATGATCGCCCAGACCACAAATATTGTATACTACGATCAAACTTTAGATCCTTACGAAAGTTTCGTCGATCCCTTCGGTTATGCCATCTGCTATATTTGCCCCGCGGTGATGAACCCGAGCAATTCCTATGATTTGTGGTCTTCGGGAGGATCCACCAATACAAATGCGTGGATAAAAAACTGGTAAATATTCGGACGCTTCATCTCCGAATTTTCCGTGAAAATCTCTAAAGTAGGCCGTGGAAAATTATCCTTAGCCATTCCGGTATCGCGCCTTCCAAAATTTACATGGCGGGACTGGCCTTCGATTCTGAAGGCGTTCGAGGCAGCACCCGCACTGGAGATGAGGCAGGCATGGTTGAAACGCGTGGCCCTGAATTTTCGTCCTGGCAAAGTTAGGCTTGGCTGGCAGCGAAACAGTCTGTTCATACTGGCGCAATTATCCGACGAGGATATTTTTAGCAATGCTACGAAAAATAATCAAAATCTTTGGACTTATGGAGACGTGTTTGAAATTTTCCTCAGAGACCCCAGCCGCCCGCCTTATCATGAATTACATATAGCGCCCAATGATCGATGGATGCATATGCGGATTCCCAGTACCGTTTTCTTTAAAAACGGCGGCTTTGATTGTGATCTCCTAAAGATTGCGCCTCGACGTTTTGATTTTTGTCTTCGGGTCAACCAACGAACAAACCGATGGGAAATCTGCGCCCGTATCCCCTCGTCTCTTGTTTATGAAGCCTCCACAACGCTTAAAGGAAAATCATGGATGGCGTCTTTCAGCAGATATGATTATTCCAAAAACAGGAAAACTCCTGTCCGAAGCTCTACCTCCCCACATTCGCTCCGCAGCTTTCATCGACAGGAAGAATGGAGTCACCTTCTTTTTGTATAAGATTTTTTTGATGATCATCAGGTAACGCGAACTCCTTATGGCGCCACGGCATATTTTGTAGTATATCTTTCGCTTTTCATGACCTTGCCCGCATCTGATAGCCCCCTAAAACTTCACCCCGATAAAAAACTCGCCGGCATTCTTGCCCCTCTTTTTGCGATACGCGGGGAAGCAGATCTTGGCATAGGTGATACGCGAACCTTGCGAGAACTCGGCCTTTGGGCAAAAGAGAATGGCTTTGGAGTTCTCCAGATCCTTCCTTTTAACGAAACAAGCGGAGATAACAGTCCTTATAATATTATCAGTGCCTTCGCCATCGAGCCCTCCACCATTTCTACCTCCCCCGAAGATCTTCTCGATCTAAAAGCCGAAGACTTCAACCGTGCCTGCAAGCTCCATAATGTAGAAAAACTAAAAACAGGCGATGTTAACTATGCAGGTGTCAAAGCCCTAAAATGGAGCTTACTCCACTCCGCTTTTAAAAATTTCGCCCGTAACGATCTGGCGAAAAAAACAAAACACGCCCGTGCCTTCGCTTCCTTTTTGAAGGAAAATAAAGACTGGATTGCTCCTTATGCGCTCTTTCGCACATTCATGGAAATCCACCACCACTCGGAAGTCACCGATACGTGGCCGGAACCGCAGCGCACTTATCGAACTGCCGTTAAATGGTTGGAAAAGCAATCTGCTACCACTCGAAAAAAAATTCGCCATATTTCGGAGTTTTATTCCTATGTCCAATGGGTCGCCCATCGGCAATGGGAAGACACGCATCATTTCCTGACCTCCATCGGCGTTGCACTGATCGGTGATGTTCCCGTGGGAGTTAGTCTCTACAGTGCCGATGTTTTTGCGGAGCCGGAAATTTTTGACCTGACACGTTCCGCCGGAGCACCCCCGGAAAAAGTATTTAAAACCGATCCATTCACGGAGAAATGGGGGCAAAACTGGGGTTTCCCACTTTATAAATGGGAAGCTATGGCCCGGGATGATTATGCCTGGTGGCGGCGGCGGCTTCGTGCCATGCGCAAACACTTTCACTTTTTACGGCTCGACCACGCGCTCGGTTTCTTTCGCATTTACAGCTTCCCCTGGCGTCCGCAGCAAAATGCTGAATTTCTTCCTCTCTCTGCGACCGAAGCCAAAGCGAAAGCTGGAAATCGCCTTCCATGCTTCATGATGCGCGATGACTCCTCACCGGAAAATCAGGAATTAAATCGCGAACAGGGTGAAACCCTTTTCAGCATGATCTTGGAGGAAACGGAGAAGTTTCATCTGATTGCCGAAGATCTTGGCGCCCTCTCACTATATGTCCGCCCGGTTTTAGAAAAACTGGAAATTCCCGGCTTCAAAATTCCTCAATGGGAACGCTCTCCCGATAACCGGATAACCCCTGGTCAGAACTATCCCCGCATCTCGATAACGACTTATGCCACCCATGATCACGAACCTGTCCGGAAATTTTGGGACGAATGGTTTACAGACTCTCAGCAGGGCGGTGACAGATACAAAGCGGCGACCTATCACATGCGGGAACTACTGGATTTTACAGAACATCCAGAAATTACTGTCCCTCAAGAATTTACAGAGGAAATCCATCTTGCAATGGTTACAGGTCTCTTTAAAACCAACGCTTGGCTTGCAGTCCATATGGTCACCGATCTCTTTGGACTCTCTGATCAATTTAATGCCCCCGGCAAGGTTTCTTCGGATAATTGGACACACCGCTTAGAGGAGCCCGTTTCAGGGTGGAGTGCACGCTGGAGCTCAATTTTGCCCAAAATAAAGGACTCTTTAAAGGAAACTGATCGTCTACCTATCGTAAATAAATAGATTCAATAGTTGCTCCTTACCAACTTTCTGTATATAAGCACCTTAACTGAACTGCTGAATAGCAGTTTGCCAACCCTACCCCAAGCTATGGCCAATCTGACAAAGCGCGATCTGGTGGTTCGTATCAGCAATGAAACGGGTCTTGTTCAACAGCAAGTTTTCGATGTCATTCAAAAGACTTTGGATTACATGACGGATGCTCTCGCTAGTGGGCAAAACGTTGAGTTACGCAATTTCGGTGTATTTGAAGTCCGGTTAACAAAATCCCGTGTTGGGCGTAATCCCAACAAGCCAGAAAATGACGTTGTCATTCCTGCTCGGGCTACCGTTAAATTCAAATCCGGCAAGGTGATGCGGCAGCGCGTCCTTTTGCGCACGGATGGAATGAAGGACTCTAACTAAATTTTAACAAAAGCAGAATCCCCCGACTGATATTCTTACTATTCGATTGTGTCGGACGGAATTATCCGCCTAAGGGGCGCGCGCCAGAATAATCTTCAGGGGATCGATCTCGATCTTCCATTGGGGAAATTAATTGTCCTCACCGGGCCAAGCGGTAGCGGAAAATCCAGCCTCGCATTTGATACGATCTACGCAGAAGGGCAGCGCAGGTATGTAGAGACCTTCAGCCCCTATACCCGCCAGTTTCTTGAGCGGATGGATAAGCCTCAGGCGGACCAGATCGACGGCATTCCCCCGGCGATCGCCATTGAGCAAAGCAATCATGTAAAAAACACGCGGTCGACAGTGGGAACCATTACTGAAATCAATGATTACCTGAAATTGCTTTTCCCACGTGTTGCGAAGGCATTTTGCCCGGATTGTGGCCGCCCCGTGCAGCCGGAAACGTCAAAATCCATTGTTCGTGATATTCTTCGTGCGCAGGATGGACGTTCAATACTTGTGGCTTTTGAGGTTCCCACGGTAAAGCCCACCGACGTCGTTGCATTTTTCGATTTTCTCAAAGCACAGGGCTATCTTCGCGTTTGGATTCAAAATAAAATCTACCGGACCGATGAGAGCCCGGGAATCAAGCGGCTTCCTCCCGTGGTTCGGGTCATTCAAGACCGTATTACAGTCAATGCGAGTCAGCAGAACAGGATAACGGAGGCCGTGGAGACAGCGCTTCGCTTTGGCAAAGGCAAAATAGTCGTCATTGATACCGAGACCTTTGAGGAGGCGCCTTACTCTACCTCATGGCATTGCGCTTATTGTGATAAAGACATCCGGCCACCAACCCCCGGACTTTTCAGCTTTAACAACCCGCTTGGCGCATGTCCGGAATGTCGGGGTTTTGGCCGCGTCATCGGGTTGGACCTCGATCGAGCCCTACCCAATAAGCGCCTCAGCATAGCCGAGGGTGTCGTGAAGGCGTTTCATGGCTCTGTTTCACAGGAAAGCCAGCGCGATCTCCTGCGGGGCTGTGCACGGCAGGAAATCGACATCCATTGTCCCTTTGAGGATCTTCCAAAAGCCGACCAGCAATTTGTCATCAATGGCGAACGCAAACCCGGCGAGGATGAGGCAAATGAAAACCGCTGGTACGGGATAAAAGGATTTTTCCACTATCTGGAATCGCGCACCTATAAAATGCATGTGCGAGTTTTTCTGAGCCGTTATCGGAATTATACCCCGTGCCCGAAGTGTCACGGCGGGCGTTACCAGCCGGAAACGCTGAATTTTCGCGTTCTCACCGGAGATATTTCGAGAACGCTTCCGGATCTCATGGCGATCCCTGCGGCCGAGCTTGCGAATATCATCGCCTCGGTTCCTCTGCCAAAAGGCGACTCAAGTGCTCCTCTGCTCCAAACACAAATTGTCTCACGCCTGCAATATCTCGATCAGGTCGGGCTGGGCTATCTCAGTCTGAATAGATCCACACGTTCGCTCTCCGGCGGAGAAATCGAACGCGTCAACCTGACAACGTGCCTGGGAGCATCGCTTGTCAATACACTCTTTGTAATGGATGAGCCCACAGTAGGGCTACACCCGCGGGATGTGAAACGGCTTCTCAGCATCATGGAAGGACTCCGTGACAAAGGAAACACTCTGCTGGTCGTTGAGCACGAAGAAGCCATCATGCGCGCCGCGGATCATATCGTGGATATCGGCCCGGGACGAGGAACCGATGGCGGAAAACTTGTTTACTCCGGCCCTGTTGAAAAATTATCCAGTGCGAAAAATTCCCTTACCGCAAAATATCTCGATGGAGAATTACGGATCGACGTTCCCACGGCCCGCCGGACACCGGAGCTCTTTCTGGAAATAGAAGGTGTCACGCATCGTAATATCCAAAAGCAGGATTTCCGCATTCCGCTCGGCGTCTTCTGTTGTATTACCGGAGTCTCGGGTTCGGGAAAAAGCACGCTCGTCAATGATGTGCTGTATCGCAACCTGAGTCGGGAAAATGCGGCGGAAGATCCCGAAATAAAGGGTCACTGCGATAGCATCCACGGTCTGGAGCATGTCGAAGACATTCTTCTCGTCAATCAGTCGCCCCTTTCGCGCACGCCCCGCTCGACTCCCGCAGTCTATCTCGGAGTATTCGATGTCGTTCGGGAAATCTTCGGCATGTCCGCCGAATCCCTCGCCGAAGGCATGTCACCCAGTACTTTTTCGTTTAACTCCAGCAATGGACGGTGCGAACGCTGCGCGGGTCTCGGATATGAGAAAATCGAGATGCAGTTTCTCAGCGACCTTTATTTGAAATGCCCGGAGTGCGAAGGAAAACGCTACCAACCCCGAGTGCTGAAAATCCAAATCGATGGAAAAAATATCCACGATATCCTGGAAATGACAGTAACCGAGGCGCTCACATTTTTTGCCGACAAGGAAAAGAAACAGGAAATTACAGGCCCTCTCCGAATCCTCAAGGATGTAGGCCTCGAGTACCTGAAGCTTGGGCAGCCTGTCCACGTACTCAGTGGTGGAGAAAGCCAGCGACTGAAGTTGGCCCGCCACCTCGCAGAGCATAGAAAAGCGAAAAGCCTGCTCATTCTCGATGAACCTACGACAGGTCTTCATGTCGATGACATCGCACAGCTTATCAAAGTGTTTCAAAAGCTCGTGGAGTCGGGAAACAGTCTTCTGGTCATTGAGCATAACCTGGAAGTCATTAAATGTGCAGACTGGCTCCTTGATCTGGGACCCGATGCCGGCGCTAACGGCGGAAAAGTTGTTGCCGAAGGAACTCCGGAAGATGTGGCGAAAGTAACCTCCTCACATACCGGCCAATACCTCGCTCCGATGCTGGGTAATGCCAAAGGTTTACAGGTAAAGGAAATCCCTCCCCGCAAAAAGCCTGCCGCTTTACATCCCGCACACAACTCCATCCGTATACGGGGTGCACGAGAGCATAATCTTAAAAATATCTCCCTGGATATCCCGCGCGACAAAATGGTGGTCATCACCGGCTTGAGCGGATCCGGGAAATCAACGCTCGCATTTGATATTCTTTTCGCAGAGGGACAGCGACGATTTTTGGACAGCATGTCGCCGTATGCCCGCCAGTTTGTCGATCAACTTGAAAAGCCGGATGTTGACTCTATCGAAGGCCTGCCTCCAAGCGTCGCTATTGAGCAGCGCGTCACACGCGGAGGTGGAAAATCTACTGTAGCGACGATTACCGAGGTTCACCACTTCCTGCGGCTTCTTTTTTCCAAGGTCGGCACACAGTTTTGTCCTGATTGTCATGTCGCGGTGGAGAAAACCACTTTAAGCGCGATTGTTTCCCGTACGGAGGATCTTCTTCAGACAGGGACCGTTCGGATTTATGCGCCGCTGATAAAAGGACGAAAAGGTTTTCATACGGATGTCGCACGCTGGGCAGAACGCCAGGGTTATGAAGAGCTACTGGTGGATGGAAAATCCGTCAAAATATCGCAATTCAAGCGCCTTGAACGCTACAAGGAACATACTATCGACGTCCTTATCGGAGAGATTGATAAGGAAAACAAAAAAGCGGCCACCGCCATTGTAAAGCAAGCCCTGGAAGTGGGCAAAGGCACCGCCAAGCTGGTAGATGCGAAAAAGAAAGAAACTATTCTCAGCACGGAAATGGCCTGTCCAGATTGCGGGCGCGCATTTGAAGAGCTGGAGCCCCGTCTGTTCTCTTTTCACTCCCCGCATGGCTGGTGTCCGCAGTGCCGCGGCTTTGGCGAAATCTGGGAGGATTATCGTTCGCGGGACGAAGATACCCCGCTCGACAAGGAACTTGCAGAAGAGAAATCACATGAATCTCTTGAAGAGGGCGAAGCGCGCATTTGTCCGGAATGTAATGGCAACCGCCTTAACTCCGTGGCGCTGAATGTCAAAATTCAGGATAACAGTATATCGGATGTTCTCCGTTGCAGCGTCTCGGATTCGGAAAAGCAACTTAAAGGCCTTTCATTTACAAAGAATCAAAAGATTATCGCGCGGGATATTCTGGATGAAATTATTCAACGCCTTCATTTCATGCAGACGGTCGGTCTTGAGTATCTTTCCCTCGATCGTTCCGCAAAAACACTCAGTGGTGGAGAAAGCCAGCGCATACGTCTCTCCGCGCAGTTAGGGTCAAACCTCCGCGGAGTACTGTATGTACTGGATGAACCCACGATCGGCCTGCATGCGCGCGATAACGCACGTCTTCTGGATGCTCTTAAGAAATTAACGGATGGTGGCAACTCTCTTCTCATCGTCGAACACGATGAGGAAACCATGAAGCGTGCGGATTTCCTTATCGATTTGGGTCCCAAGGCCGGAATTCACGGCGGAGAAGTCATTACACAGGGAACCTATCAACAGGTTCTTAAGAATCCCAACTCTCTTACATCAAAGTTTCTCAAAAATCCTCCGAAGCATCCTTTGAGAGGATCGCGCCGCAGTCTTAAGGATTGCCCCGGCTGGGTTAAACTCAGCGGTGCGAATAAACACAATCTTCGCGATGTGGATGTGGAGATTCCCATTAATCGCCTAACCGTTGTATCCGGAATTTCCGGCTCTGGAAAAAGCACGCTGATTCGCGGAGTTCTGCTTCCCGCCGTCCAGAATTCACTGGCAAGAACGCGTAAACGCGCCGAGCAGGATAATAGTTACCAGACAATCACGGGCTGCGAATTTTTGGAAACCGTCATTGAAGTGGATCAGTCCCCTATTGGCAAAACATCCCGCTCCACACCGGCTACGTATATCAAGGTCTTTGACGAAATCCGAAAATATTTCGCGCAAATTCCAGAGGCCAGGGTTCGTGGTTATACAGCCAGCCGATTCTCTTTCAATAATGAAGGCGGACGCTGCGAAACGTGCCAGGGACAAGGCGTCATTAAGCTGGAAATGAATTTCCTGCCAAGCAGCTATATGCCTTGTGAGGATTGCGAGGGAAAACGCTATAACTCGCAGACCTTGGAAGTTCTTTATAATGGCAAGTCGATTGGTGATGTCATGGAGATGACGATCGAACAGGCCGCAGAATTTTTCTCCGCGAATCCGAAGATCCGCGATCCCTTGAAGCTTCTTGTGGAGACGGGTCTTGGTTATCTCAAACTCGGCCAGCCCAGCCCTACCCTCAGCGGTGGTGAGGCGCAACGTCTAAAGCTTGTCACTCAGCTTGCTCGTGGCGCAGGCCGCGAACGCACCGCCAAGTACCGCCAAAACAGGAATACAAAATCCATTCTCTATCTATTGGAAGAACCAACGATCGGCCTTCATATGGCGGATGTTGAACTCCTGTTGAAAGTCCTTCATCGCCTCGTCGACGAGGGAGGAACGGTCGTGGTGATCGAGCATCACATCGGGCTTATCGCAGAAGGCGATTACGTCATCGACATCGGCCCGGAGGCGGGAAGTCGTGGAGGAAAAATTGTCACATCCGGCACACCGGAAAAAATAATAACTTCAAAAGCCAGCCACACGGCGCCGTTTTTAAAGGAAGTTCTTATGCCGGCTTCAAAACACGCTTTAAAACTTCCAGCAGCTCACTAGGACGCACCGGCTTGCTGAGGTAATCACTCATACCTGCTTTAAGACATATATCCTGATCATGAGTCATTGCATTTGCAGTGATCGCGATAATAGGAAGTTTTCCGTTCGTGGATAAAATCTTCCCGTCGATTTCCAACTCACGAATTCTTCGCGTGGCTTCCAACCCGTCCATTTCCGGCAATTGAATATCCATAAGCAACGCATCAAAACGATGATGCTGGCAGGCATCGATAGCTTCAAATCCGGTGGCAGCCGATACCGATGTTGCTCCCATGCGTTTTAACAATAATTCCAGCAATTTTTGATTAATCGCATTATCCTCCACAACCAGAAAATGCTTATTCGTCAATGCCGTTGAATGCAGAGCCCGGGAATTTACCGAAAATACATCTCCAGAAGACTGAGTCGCCTCCGCTGAAATTGTAACAGTAAAGTGAGTCCCTTTCCCGGGTGTACTATCCACTTTGATGTTACCTTGCATCAACCCCAGCAAACGTTTGCTTATCGAGAGCCCAATGCCCGTACCTCCGAACCGGCGCTGTATGGTGCTTTCTCCCTGGTAGAAAGGTTCAAATATTTTTTCATGGATATCTGGCTTAATGCCTATTCCGGTATCCAAAATTTCAAACGTCCATAGATAAAAAGGATTCTGATTGCGATGGGCAGCCGAAGTTTTTTTCGCACTGATGTGCAAAGCAACTTTTCCCTCCAAGGTAAACTTGATCGCATTGCCGATAATATTAGACAGAATCTGCACCAACCGAACGCGATCAGAAATCATGTAATCCGGAACCGAATCCTCTATGTCAACCTCCAGCGCTATATTTTTTGCAACTGCGCGGGGATTTAAAATTCCGATGACTTCTTTTACAGCCTGACGCATATCAAATACGGCCGGAGTAATATTCAATTTACCTTCCGCGATTTTCGATAAATCCAGAATGTCATTAATGATTACCAAAAGCGCTTCAGCCGAATGCTCGACAAGTTGAAGATGACTCAGCTGCTCTTCATCCATCTTAGTCACTTTGAGAAGGTTGGTAAATCCGAGCACACCATTGATAGGCGTGCGCATTTCGTGACTCATCATTGCAAGGAACTCGCTCTTTGCACGATCGGCAGCCTCCGCAGCTTCCTTGGCATTAAGTAATTCTACGGCCCTTGTCTTCTGAGCGGAAATATCCACCCCTGTTCCTACGATGCGAACAGGATTTCCGCGTGAATCCCTCACCACCGTGGCACCGCATAAAATGAAGCGAATTTCAGCTTGAGATTTCAGCTGAAGCTCGATGGGAAAGGATGCGTCTCCATTCACACTCTTCTCCACAGAACGCCAGAACTTTCCTCTATCCTCATCACCAAATCCAT
Source organism: Chthoniobacterales bacterium (assembly GCA_039935735.1). GTDB lineage: Bacteria > Verrucomicrobiota > Verrucomicrobiia > Chthoniobacterales > JBDTJR01 > JBDTJR01. The sequence goes on from JBDTJR010000049.1 coordinate 21,667, forward strand.
TATCCCACTCCGTTTGTGAATAGTTTCGCTGCGCATCCTCCATGCGATGGATCGCAAGCATTTGCTCATCCATATAAAAGTTTTTTTCAACCAGGTCATACTCCCAGATCCCGATTCCGCCTGCGGAAGTTGCGAGTGCAAGACGTTCGCGATTTCGCGCCAGTTCCTCCTCCGCTCGTTTCTTCGATGTGATATCTGTAATGAAGCCGTGCCAAAGCGTACCGCCGTCCGGCAAACGCTCTACATGTGCCTGCGCAAATCGCCAGCACTCTCCCTGTCTGGGAAGAATAACCCGATACTCTCCACGCCATGGCGTCAGATTTTTCCACGACTCAAGCAAAAGTTTCCAGATACGATTGCGATCATCGGGATGTACAAGATCGAAAATCTTTGCCCCGTCGCGACGCGCTTCCTCCGCAGTGATTTCGTATATTTCCTCGATTGCCGAATTCGTATAAGTCACCGAGCAGTGACCATGAGGGTATTGCCGAAATTGATAGACCATCGCAGGAAGTTCGTCGGTCAGTTTTTCAAAAAGTTCATCACTGCCACTTTCCGCACGATGCTTTGCATACAGGCTCGCACGCATCATAAATGCAATCACTACAATGAGGAAACTTACCGCGACAAGAATTTCAAACAGCAGGGCAAACCGGTGCGCAAGTAATGCAGGAAATTGATCGGCGAGGTTTTTTTTCGCCTCTGTGTAGAATAATAAAAATGGAATTCCCGCCGCTAAAAACCAAATCGCACCCGAGATAATACCATAACGGATGGAAAATAATACCTCCCGTTTGGTGCGCGAATTCGAATTATTGATAGCCATTCTGTTTCAAGCCTCTGCATCGAATATCGATAACTTATTTGGTTATAATCATTTCCTACTTAAATAACAACTGGGGGTTTCCCTGATGCGAAGCTCGACATTTTCCCCTATGTCGCTATTTACCTCCTATGCTGAACTATCTTTGGCTGGGACTTCTCGTGTCGGCAGTAATTCTGGGAGGGGTTAATAATCAGCTTCCGCAAGTTACCGCCAAGGCGTTTGAATCCTGTAAGGACGCTGTCATGCTCATTGCCCTCCCTCTGGCGGGTTTTATGACGCTATGGCTGGGGCTTATGCGCCTGGCGGAGAAATCGGGCTTTATTTTCATCATTGCGCGTGTGCTCAGACCTTTAATGCGCTGGTTATTTCCCGATGTGCCCTCCAATCACCCCGCCGTGGGCTCGATGGTCATGAATATGGCCGCAAATATGCTCGGCCTTGGAAATGCAGCCACTCCACTTGGTTTGAAAGCCATGCAAGAGCTTGAAACCTTAAATCCCCGCCCCGGCACAGCTACCAATGCGATGTGCACTTTTCTGGCGATTAACACAAGCTCCATCCAGTTGATTCCAGCTACCGTGATCGGCATCCTCATTGCTGCGGGGTGGGCAAACCCAACACCAATTATCGCCACCAGCCTTGTTGCAAGTATTTGTTCCACAGTGGTCGCAATCATCGCCGTGAAATTTTTTGAGAAGTTACCCGTCTATCGTCTTCCTCCTCTCTCTCCGCTACAGGAAGTGTCACCTGTCTCCCAACTTGGTATCAGCGATACAGCTCTCGATTCCAACCCCTCCGGCAAATTATCTTTCTGGGGAACCCTGGTGATCTGTGTTTACTTTGGATTTTTTATTTTTATAGCGTGTCGGGTTTTTCCTACATTACCGCAGCCACCCGTTACAAATCCTGCTTTCAAAATTTTCCTTCTGGGAATTCAAACCATCGCGGTTTTAGCCATTCCATTTTTCCTCTCATTTTTCCCTCTTTATGCAGCGCTTAAGAAGGTTCCTGTGTATGAAGAGTTCGTGGATGGGGCGAAAGAAGGGTTTCAGGTTGCGATCCGTATTATTCCCTACCTGATTGCAATTCTGGTAGCGGTGGGAATGTTCCGTGCAGCAGGTGGTGTGGATATGATCGCAAAGGCGCTTAGACCCGCTCTAACCTTTCTAAATGTTCCAGTCGATATTCTCCCTCTCGCACTGGTGCGCCCCTTGAGTGGTAGCGGCGCGACGGCGATCTTTACGGAAATCGTCAAAGCTCATGGACCGGACAGCCTCATTTCAAAGATGGCGGGAACTATCATGGGTGGAACGGAGACGACGTTTTACGTGATTGCCGTTTATTTCGGATCCGTAGCCGTAAAGCGCACGCGCCATGCCGTTCCCGCTGGGCTATGTGCTGATTTTGCAGGAGTTGTGGCCGCTATCATCATCTGTAATCTCCTCTTTAGCAGGTAACCCACCGCCAATAGCTCGTGTTCCTTATTGAACGAAAGGCGCATCGAGCGTAGGCTTATCCTCTTTCATGAAAACCCAAAAAGTACAGCTCTACGACACCACCCTGCGGGATGGAACGCAGGGTGAAGGCATTTCCTTCAGTCTTTTGGACAAGCTTCGCATCGCCGAAAAGCTTGCCGCTTTCGGAATGGATTATATCGAAGGTGGATGGCCCGGATCGAACCCAAAGGATATCGCCTTCTTTGAAGAAGCCGTAAAACGCTCATGGGGAAATACGAAAATCGCCGCTTTTGGTAGTACGCGTCGCGCCAATACAGCCGTGGAAAAAGATCCGCAGATTCTTACACTTCTTGAAGCGAAGACTCCTGTAGTCACGTTTTTTGGCAAAAGCTCGAAACTTCATGTCACCGAAGTCCTCGGCGTTACTATCGAGGAAAATCGCGCGATGATCCGCGATACCGTTGACTTTTTTAAGAAAAACAACAGCGAGGTCGTTTATGATGCCGAACATTTTTTTGACGGATACAAGGACGATCCCGAACACGCGCTCGCCACATTGGATGCCGCGAAGAATGCCGACACCATCGTGCTCTGTGACACCAATGGCGGTTCACTTCCTTCTGAAATAGAAACGATCACTAAAATCGTTTGGGAACATTTTAAAATGCCTTTGGGCATCCATACGCATAATGATTGTGAACTCGGTGTGGCAAATGCTCTGGCAGCAGTTCGCGCCGGGGCCGTACATGTGCAAGGCACTACGAATGGCTATGGAGAACGCACAGGAAACTGTAATTTGACCAGTGTCATCCCTAACCTGCAGTTGAAAATGAATCTGCCTGTCGTGGAAAATCTGTCTCGCCTTCGCGAGCTATCCCTCTTCGTCGACGAGCTTGCAAATTGCCCGCACAATATCCGCGCGCCTTTTATCGGAGCCACCGCTTTTGCTCATAAAGGAGGGATGCACGTCAATGCCGTCCAAAAACTTGCGCGTTCCTACGAGCATATCGAACCCGAAGCCGTCGGAAACTCCCAACATGTCCTGATCTCGGAGCTTTCGGGACAGAGCAATGTGCTGTTGAAGGCAAAGGAACTCGGTTTCGATCTCAAAAAAGGATCGACTGAAGTTTCGGCTATCCTTCAAAATGTCAAACAACTGGAATCCGAGGGCTATGAATTTGAAGCAGCCGACGCTTCCTTCGATCTGCTGATCCGTAAAGCACTGAATGGCCATCGCTCTTTATTTGATCTCAAGGAATATCATATCTCATTCCGTAAAGATGGCGAAAATACCGCCACCAGTTGCGAAGCTACCGTCAAACTTTCTGTCAATGGCGTCGCGGAATATACCGTCGCCGAGGGGGATGGTCCCGTGAATGCCCTGGATGCAGCCTTGCGTAAAGCCCTGCGGCCCTTCTGCGCATGGATCGACGACGTTAAATTGGAAGACTATAAAGTACGTATCCTCGATACCTCCCGAGGAACAGGTGCCAAGACACGTGTATTAATCGTATCCACCGACGGCAATGATCGATGGGGTACCATTGGCGTTTCGGATAATATTCTCGAAGCCAGCTGGCTCGCACTTGTGGACAGCTTTGAGTATTATTCCGCGCGGCAGACTCCGCAAAAATCCCGCTAGCCCGCGATTTTTAGAAGGACTGAAAGCCTCCGAAACGATCCACGTGAAACGGATGACGTGAAGCGGAGGCCCCTTTCGTCTCGCCCGTATCCCGGCGTGCCGTCATCGTGTTTCCGCGAGACTCACTACTGGGTTGGCCGTAGTGCTGCGTATCGAAAGTATTAATCGCAATCAGTGCGCTTCTTCCTGCTCCCGAGAGGTGGCGATGCTGGCCAATGAACTGGGAAGGAGAGAAGTAGTTGCTGAAATCTCGCTTAAAGGAAGAATGATTCACGCCGATGTAGATATTCTTGCGCATTTCAAAATGGAGGTGCGCAGGATACATCCCATGATTAGTGCCTATGGTTCCCACCTGTTGGCCGCGAAGAATCTGCTGCCCTTCCCTGACCATGATGCGATCCATATGGGCATAGAGAGAATCCACCGTCTTCACTTCCCCGCCATCCACGTAAGCGTGGCGAATGATGACGACATTTCCCCACCCCATATGAGCATCACGGGAAAAGACAACCATGCCGTGACCCACGGCAAAAACAGGATCTCCAAGGTCGGTATTACCACCACGATTGCCATTCCAGTCCTCCCCTAAATGGCCATTTGGCCGGAAACCACGCTGGATAAAATACCCCTCGCCGTCCGGTTTTCCTACCGGTACGTCAAAGCCATCCGCCATACGGGTGTGTGCCGTCTGGGGGTCAGCTGCTATAAGTGCCCCCCCTGTAAGAAGGGCCATGAACCACAATAAAGTCCTACGCATGGCTAAGCGGAAAGTTTAACCCCATCCTGGGATGGGTGCAAGTGGTGAATGCCCTTTTACTCTGTCCAGAGGGGTGATTTTTTAAGATCCAATGCCTGATGGAGGCATCGGAACCCTCACAACGGACAGAGGAAAGCGCATGCGAAGCTCTTCTTCCAAATAGATCTCTACGTGGTAAGTCCCGTATTTCTGAAATTGCAGCCCGCCGAAAAAATGGACATTGGTAGCCTGAGAATCCATCTCCTTGAGTTGAAAGGAAATACTCACTTCGGCGATCGGTCCCTCGTCATCGCTACTTTGGATGACCGAGCGTTGATTAAAGCTCCCCATGCCGCCACACCAGCGTGTCCATAAACAGAGTTTGAAAAAACCGATTGGCAGCGCCGGGGCTGGAATGACCTCGATGACTCCAATAATACTGTGCTGGCCGTTCAATTCAGCCCGGACATCTTCGCACAGGATGACAGCCTGCAAATCAGGTAGAACGGCTTCCATGCTTTATGGCCTTAAAGCCCTCCTGGAGTAAAACGTTCCCGTTTCTTTAGATGGCATCTTCGCCTCGTTCGTCGGTACGAATGCGAATTGCTTCCTCAAGAGGAATGACAAAAATCTTCCCATCACCGATTTTTCCGGTTTTGGCAGCGGCGGCAATGACTTCCACCGCTTTTTTCACGAGATCATCGGCGACGACGATTTCAAATTTCACCTTCGGTAGAAAATCCACCGTGTATTCACTGCCACGATAAATTTCCGTATGGCCTTTTTGACGTCCAAACCCCTTAACCTCGCTGACCGTCATTCCTTCAATGCCAATTTCCGCAAGTGCCTCTTTAACATCTTCCGTCTTGAATGGCTTAATGATGGCTTCGATTTTCTTCATGATTTGGTTTTGTTGATTAAACAGTTCATTCGGCAGATAGCAAGCCGAGAACCCGACTTGGGGAGATGGGTTGGGCGGGACTCGAACCCGCAACCAACGCCTTAAAAGAGCGTGGTTGGACACTAGTATAACCTCATTACTTGTCAACTACTTGACAAATAGGGCTTATTTTCGTAACTTTGCGCTCTTATGCGAAAGACTGCGCTTTCATTAAAGAAAACACGGATCAATGGAATTTTATTCTGGCAGGTTACTCTTCCCAAGATTGGAGGAGGACGCCAACGAA
>JBDTJR010000050.1:0-6271 GCA_039935735.1 Chthoniobacterales bacterium
GGCAGGCAGCGGCATCGGAATCGTATTGGTGGGTGGTCGGCTCCTGCGGTTTGGGCTCGATATAGAATTGGCCGCGAAAGCCGATACTCTTTTTATGCTCCACCGCAAGATGAAGAAAAGCGGCAAGATGCTCGCGCTCGCGTTGCATGTCGGTATTGAGCAGTGTCGCATAGCCTTCGCGTCCGCCCCAGAAAGTATAGCCCTCGCCGCCCAGCTCGTGCGTGACCTCCAGCGCCTTCCTGACCTGCGCAGCGGCGTGGGTAAAAACCGCGAGATCCGGCGACGTCGCCGCGCCCTGCGCATAACGTGGATGAGCGAACAGACAGGCAGTTCCCCAAAGAAGCTTCTTACCGGAGGTTTTCTGGTGCTGCCGAAGATGCGCGGCGACCTTGTCGAAAAGCGCTTCTGTTTCCCGCATGTTCGCGCGCTCAGGAGAGACATCGCGATCATGGAAGCAGTAATAATCGATCCCGATTTTTTCAAGAAACTCGAAGAAGACATCCGCCCGACGAAGGATATTCTCCTCGGACTCCGAACCATCGCTCCACGGCGTAAGCGCCGTGCCGACACCGAAAGGATCTGCCAGCGGATTGGCCATGCAATGCCAATAGGCGGCGGCGAAGCGCAAGTGGTCCTTCATCGCTTTGCCTTCCACAAGCGCGTCGGCTTCGTAGAATTTAAAAGCGAGTGGATTCGTGGACTGTGGACCTTCGTAGGAAACAGCAGGGAAGTAGGTGTTTGTCTTCATAGGATTATTCAAGAGACCTGGGCGGGTGAATCAGGTCCGAAAGGTTAATGGAGATTTTTGGGGGTCGAAGATTATTTGATGTTATCGGAAGCAAGTATGTCGAGCTTCGTGTTCTGGATAGTGAAAAGGAAAGGCACGCGCTCATTTGGAGAAAAGAAACGATCACTCGATTCGGCCGGGTGGAAGGCCATGTTTGAGCGGTGCGGGCTGACAGCAGGTAGTCTTGAGCGAGATGCGACGCCCTTTATTTGCGGATTCATGGAAAGCCTCCATAACTTCGACGACATGCAAGCCCAGTTCGCCTGTAGCGCGATGCGGTTTCTTTTTCAGGATACCGTAAGCCATTTCTGCGAGGCCAAAGCCGCGTTCGGTTTCCGGGCTGTGCGTCAGGGGAATATCTTTCCATTCGCGGTCCGCCGTCGTCCAAAGCCCGACCGGGCCGTCAAATGTATTCGGATCGGGGCAGGAAAGAGACCCCTGCGTGCCATAGATTTCCAGTCTGGGCACATGATGCGCCCAGACATCGAAGCTCATGGTAATCGTGCCAACCGCGCCGGAGGCGAAGTCTACAACGCCGGTAAGATGCGTGGGCGTTTTGACTGTGATCTTTTTGCCCCGCAGGGGGTCGCTGCTTATCACGCGTTCCTTGAATGCAGTGACGGCTGAGGCAGAGACCGTCTTAATCGGGCCTAGCGCGCTAATGAGCGCAGTCAGGTAATACGGTCCCATATCGAAAAGTGGACCACCGCCTTTATCGTAGTAAAAGGCCGGTGACGGATGCCAGTTCTCATAGCCGTGGCAGAGCATATTAGCCATGGCTGCGACGGGCCTACCGATGAGCCCCTTCCCGAGAAGCTGGCGACAGGTCTGGATGCCGCCACCGAGCACCGTATCCGGAGCGCAGCCGACGCGCAGCTTCCGCTTCGCAGCCTCGGCCAGCACCTTGACTCCCTCCCGGGTCGTGAGAGAAAAAGGTTTTTCGCAATAGACGTGCTTCCCGGCGCGCAAGGCCATCAGATTCACCGCGACATGCGATTGCGGAATCGTGAGATTGAGCACGATGTCAATTTCAGGACTGGCGAGAAGATCGTCGGGCGAACGCACTGCGGAAATCTGATGTTCCTCCGCTTTCGCCCGGGCTTTCCCGGCATCGAGGTCGGCACATGCGGTGATGCGCGCCCATTTGGCGAAAGGCCGCAGACCTTGAAAATAAGCATTGCTGATATTGCCACAACCAATGAGGCCAACGCGTAGAAAAGAAGAAGACGATTGTTTCATAAAAGGAATCAGAGCAGCCCGGCCGCCCACCGGATGCCGCGCAGGAAAAGATCGAGAACCACGGGAAATTGATCAAACTCTGCGGGCGTATGGCCTAGAGCCGTGTAGAAAATGCGTCCCCGCCCCCATTGCTTTGTCCAGGCGACCGGCATCCGACAAACCCGCCCTTCGTAGAGATAGTCCGTCTCGGCCAGTACTTCGATCCCGGGATCGACCAAGAGGTAATACTGTTCGGAATGGTAGGCAAATTCCGCAGGCAGACCGGCGGTGATCGGGCTCACTCTATCGATGAAGCGAACGGTATAATCCCCCACGTGCGGATGGCCTACGAAATGACCGCCCATCATCCATTCGTAATTCAAGTCTCCACGAAAGGCATCGCCCGCTCCGCCATGCATTCCCGCCAGCGGCACACCCCCGTGGACTGCGCCGGTGAAGTTAGCCGATTGTTCCTTGGTCAGCGCACCCATCGTCCAATTTGGAATGATGATATCCCAGGAGCGCAGTGCTTCGGCGTCGTCCAAGACTTCAAGCGATGTCTGGGAGACCGCTTTGAAACCGAGCGGCTCAAGTTCTGCGGTGAGGCGGTCGGCGAGTTGGCTGGGCTGGTGGCCTTCCCAGCCACCGGTGAGAATGAGGGCGCTTTTCATAAATGAGAGAAATTGTCATCTTACAATGTCGCGTTTACTTAAGAAATGGACTAACTTTTCATTTATATGGACGATTTTGGCACGCACTGGGGCGCTTTTCACCGGCGGTTTCCGTTGTTTTTTCCGTTGCAGACGTTGGGCTATTTTCCCCGCAAGACACAGTGGGTGCGACAAGTATTCGCGACCTGTAACTTCTCCTTCATCATCTCGGGTGGAGGAAGCTATACCCGCAACGGAGTGAAATGGGAGGTGGAGGCGCCATGCGTCATTACGCAATGGCCGGGAGATGAGGTGGATTACGGGGCAACGGGAAAATTCGATTCCTGGGAGGAACTGTATTTGATTTTTCGTGGCGAAACACGTGAAGCCTTCGAACGCTGCGGATTCATCCGTGATGATCGCCCCTGTTGGCCAATAGGACGGAACAATCACTGGGACGAAGTGCGGGACGAGGTAATACGGCTTGGACAGAATCCTTTGGAGAAACAGGCCGACCGCATGGACCGCCTCTGCGAACGGCTGATCTTCGAGAGTCTGCTGCCGAAGGAATCCGCACCGGAAGACCACTCAAATCATGCGGAGGGAATCCGTGCGATTCAACATATTCTGCAACGCGAATCGGCAATCACCCCGAATTTCCTCACATTGGCACAGCAGCACGGAATGTCGGAGTCAACCTTCCGGCGGCAATGGGAAAAGCTCGTCGGGCCACCGCCCGCGCGCTACCTCAATGATCTCCGCATTCGCGAAGCGCGACGACAGCTTGTGGAAACAAACCGCTCCGTCGGAGAAATTGCCATGGCAGTCGGCTACGAGGACGCACTTTATTTTTCGCGAAAATTCCGTTTGGCCTGCAAAGTTTCGCCTACGGATTATCGAAAGTTTTATCGAGTGGAAGCCGAGCGTAAACAGCCTTAATGGAAGGGATTCATCCACTATCCTCAAAAAATTCGCTCTCCAATAGCCCGCAAAGCCTGATAAACATTAGTTCGCACTTTTTGAAAAACTCCCATGGAAATTAAAAAACTTGGTTCTCAACCCTCCGGCGAAGGAACACCTGATTATTTTACCGGCACGGTACGTTTTGATCCGCTGTTTCAAGCAACGGATTCCGCTCGTGCCGCCGGCCTAAGTGTCACCTTTGAGCCGGGTGCGCGTACTGCGTGGCATACGCATCCGCGAGGGCAGGTCCTCATTGTCACTGCGGGTCGCGGGTGGACGCAGAGCGACGGCGGCCCTGTAAAAGAAATTCATCCGGGCGATGTAATCCAGATCGCACCGGGAGAAAAGCATTGGCATGGAGCCACACCGGATTCCACGATGACCCACATCGCTATCCACGAACATCTCGACAGCAAAGTAGTCGACTGGCTGGAAAAAGTCAGCGACGAGCAGTATCGAAAATGAGCTAGCGCAACTATGAACACTACTCCTTTCAAATCAATATCCGCAAAGGCTGGATTTAAAATCGTCGTCATTGGCGGCACGGGCCTTATCGGAGCGAAGGTCGTGAATAATCTCCGCAAGCGCGGACATGAGGTCGTCGCGGCATCGCCTTCGTCGGGAGTCAATACTGTCACAGGCGAAGGACTTGCCGAAGTGCTGAAGGGCGCGCAGGTCGTTGTCGATGTCGCAAACGCGCCGTCGTGGGAGGATCAGGCCGTCATGGAATTCTTCGAGAAGGCGGGACGCAATCTTCTTGCTGCGGAAGCGGCTGCGGGAGTCGGGCATCACGTGGCATTATCCGTCGTCGGTACCGAGCACCTGCTCGCGAGCGGCTATTTCCGCGCGAAGCTGGCGCAGGAAAAACTCATCGAGGCATCGCCGATTCCCTACACGCTCGTGCGCGCCACGCAGTTTTTTGAATTTGTCGGTGGCATTGCTCAAGCGGCGATGCAGGGAGAAACCGTTCGTCTGCCGTCGGCAATGATGCAGCCCATCGTGTCGGACGATGTTGCCGCCGTCGTGGCCGAAGCCGCAGTATCGGAACCTCTGAATCGCATGGTCGAAGTCGCAGGCCCCGAGCCGATCCGTCAAGACGAGCTTGTCCGGAAATTCCTAACTGCAACGGGCGATAAACGAACGGTGATCACCGATCCCGATGCCCTGTATTTTGGCATGGCATTGAACGACCAAAGTCTCACGCCAGGAGAGAATCCGATTCTCGGTCCCACGCATTTCGCGGATTGGCTTAAGCGATCGGCAAAGTGACGCGTCCGTATTTCTAAAAAAGCATGGCGAGCCGGAAGGTCAGCGCCCATGCGCCACCGAGATTGGCATCGGCTCCGGGAGTTGGAATGTAGGAGATGGCGGGTTGGAAAAATACTCCGCCTACGAGATGTGCCTGATAGTAGGCCTGGAACATTAATTCGCTGCTGCGGTTAACTTGATTAGGATTCAACCACGCCCAGGACATACCGATGCCCACGGAGTCGGACGGTCTGTGCGGCACCAGGCCGAAACCCGTGAAGCCCATTCCGAAGTAGTCATTTACGGGAAGCGTCTGGGAGTTGTTGACGCCGTATTGGAAGAACGTGGAGATGGAGGCATTCTGATGCTCTTTGGCGGGGATAACCACCTTGTCTTTTAGCTCAGAATTTTTCTGCGACGTCGATGTAGCGGCCGCGGGTTGGTTGGACCAGATGCGCTGACTGCCGAACATGTAATAACCTCCCGTGCCATTTTGCGTGACGCCATTGGGGGCTTGCAACGTACCGCTCTGGTACCAAAGCCCTGTGCCGAAGTTACCGGGATAGCGGTCAGCGATTACCCAGTCCACGCCACCTTCCCATATATTGAAAGTATAGCCGTTGAATTGCGGGCCAGTCATGCCAGTCTGTACATTATTTGCGACATTGCCGTCGTAAAAACCGTAGCGCAGGTAGGTATTCTCCGTCGGCGCAACGGAGATGCATACACCAGACACGGAGTTGTAGTAGCCACCGATGGCCCCGAGGAGTGTGGGATTCACAAACACGGGCGTATAGAGCAGGCCGGTCACGGAAGGAATCGATAAGACTTCGTCCTGTGTGGATACGGGCCGTGCGACATTGTTGAAATCAAAAGTAGGCACCTGCTTGCCGACGCGGATGACAATGCGGTCGTTGAAAAAACTCTGGCGATACCACAACTGGTAAAGTTCGGAGCGGTTCAAGGGATCGGAACCGGGCAAATTATTATAACCCTGCACGCTGCCTGCCAACCCGTTGGTGTTTTTGCCATTGATCTGCTGGCCGTTGAATTGCAGGAACTGGATACCGAAGGATGCGCCCTTCCAGCCGATAAGTTTCTCTGCGTCGAGATTGGCACCGACGATGAGGAGGCTGTTGAAACTCCACGTTCCCGGATTCGCGCCACCGGAGAGAAGGCCATTCGAATCTCCCAGCCATATTCCGCCGATACGCACGCCGGTTTTTTCAGGAATCTGCAACAGGCGTCCCAGCGCCCCGGTGCCGGGATTGGCATCCACTGCCGCCGGGTTTCCCGTAATGGATGCGGGAGTGTGTCCGCGAATCTGATCGATGAAGGAAACAGACTCCGGTGAGGGCGAAGGCGAAGGGGACTCCGCTGCGAAAAGACCGCATACGGCGGAAAC
>JBDTJR010000051.1:0-7420 GCA_039935735.1 Chthoniobacterales bacterium
AAGGCAAATCCAAGAAAGGATAAAAAAATTGAAATGACAAGTGGATATCGGAGGATCGGTTTCATATCGCACGTCAGTCTATTACTTATTTGGCAAGCGGTCTACCTTAGTAACCTGATTTTGTAACCCGCCCCCCTAAAAATGGGCATATTCGTGATGACTCAGGAAAACATCGACTAGCCCGCAGAGGTAGTATTTATCAGTGTTTGCGGACATCTGAGTAGTCAGGACAAGTTCAGATAAAATGGCCTGATACCATTGCGAACGACGCGCTCTACCAACTGAGCTAACTCCCCGAAATTACGGGTTGATATTCTCAGAAAGCCGGTGATCTGCAACTGGAAAGTGCTGTGGGCGTTTAGGATGCCTTAAACGACGTCTCGGTTTTTAATGGACAGGGGATATGTTTGCAGCGAGCTTTCGAAGCCGTGGGAACTCACTCGCCAACCCATGATAATTTAACAAAGACCACCCTATCAAAACTGATGGGATGGCCTGCTCTACGCTTCGTACTTTTGGGATTGGCGTATTTTGGCGCGGCTCATCTGGGACTTGCACTTGCTCCTGAGAAACTAAAAATCAGCCTGGTCTGGCTGCCGACGGGAATTGCGGTGGCTGCGCTCTATCGTTGGGGACTGCGATACTGGCCTGCGATTTTTGCGGCGGCGGCGATTTTGCAGCTCCTGCCGGGCTATGCTTTAGGCGCGGGCTGGCCGCTGGCGGGCCTGATTGTTGTAGGGCAAACGCTGGGGCCGCTGGCGGCGGCGTGGGGGCTAAAGAAGTCGGGCTTTAATTATGATTTTTCCCGAAAGCTGGATATCGGATTTTTTGGAATTTGCGGCGCAATGGGAATGATGTTCTCGGCGACGGGCGGAGTGACCGTGCTTGCTATTGCACACCGGATAAACTGGGTAGAGTATCCTTCGAACTGGGTGACATGGTGGCTGGGAGATTTCACGGGAGTTCTTGTTGCGGGGCCTCTACTTATTTCGCTTTCGTATCGCAGCCTGGCCACGATATTCCGCAGACGTTGGGAGTTTGTTGGCTGGTGCGTGGTTTCGCTTGTTTCCATGGTGGCGATCTTTTTCTCCCCGGCACGCGCGGGAGTGGGGCCGATGCCCATGGTTTTTCTTCCCTTCTTTGTGACGGTGTGGGCGGCATTGCGTTTCGGGGCGAGCGGTACTTCTCTCGCTGTTCTGATGTTAGCGATTATCTCCGCTTACGGGACGGCTGTGGGCTGCGGCGCTTTTGTGCAGCCGGAACTCAGTGAAGGCGTGTTCCTGCTGTGGACGTATCTGAGCTCGGTCGCGATTTTGAGTCTGATGATGACGGGGATCGAGGTCGGACGTAGTCGAGCAGAGCGAGAATTGTTGCAATCCAAGGAGGAGCTTGAGGAGACAAATCGTCAGCTACAGGAATCGATTGCGAATGCGAAGCAGCTGGCCATAGAAGCAAAGAGTGCAAGTGAGGCGAAGAGCAGTTTCCTTGCGAATATGAGTCATGAAATCCGCACCCCAATGAATGCGATTATCGGGATGACGGAGATGCTTATCGACTCGCCACTTACTGAGGAGCAGCAAAAGAATGCGGAACTGGTGCGTTCCAGCGGGGAGTCCCTGTTGCTGCTGATCAATGATATTCTCGATCTTTCGCGTATTGAGGCCGGTAAGCTTGATCTCGAACTTGGGAAATTCAATTTACAAAAACTGCTCGATGAGATTTCTGCGCTTCTCAAGCCTGAGGCAGAAAACAAAAAATTAAAATTCTCCTATGACATTCGACCTGAAGTTCCGCTTAGTTTTTACGGTGATGCGGGACGGCTGCGTCAGGTTTTACTAAACCTTGCGAACAATGCGGTGAAATTTACGAATGCGGGAGAGATCAATATCCATGTCGCGACGGAAAGCGTGGAGGGTAACGACTGTATCCTTTGTTTCGAAATAGAGGATACAGGGATCGGAATTGCCAAATTACGCATGAATCAGTTGTTTCATCCTTTCGTGCAGGCAGATAATTCCACGACTCGGAAGTTTGGGGGCTCAGGTTTGGGATTGGCAATTTCCCGGCAACTTGTCGAGCTCATGGGGGGAGAGATCGGCATGGAAAGCGAGGAGGGCAAGGGCTCGGTCTTTTACTTTACAGTTCGTTTATTAAAGGCAGAACAAACATCCGTGGCGCAAAGCTCTGCCGAAAAATTACCCGATCCGGTAGTGAAAGCAATTTCCACAGCTCGCTTGCTGGTAGTCGAGGATAATGTAACGAATCAAAGTGTGGTATCGATGCAGCTTCGACGTCTCGGCTACAAAGCGGATGTGGTTTCCAATGGACGAGAGGCTCTGGAAACGCTGAGAAGCACTGATTACGACATTGTCCTCATGGATTGCCAGATGCCGGAAATGGATGGCTATGAAACGACAAAGGCTATTCGTGCAGGAAAAGAGGGTGGTAATGTAAGAAATCCAGACATTCCTATAATCGCAATGACTGCGAATGCCATGAAGACGGATCGTGATATCTGTCTGGCCGCCGGAATGAATGATTATATTTCCAAGCCTATTCGCGGGAAAGAATTGGGAGAAGTTCTCGTTCGCTGGTTTCAGGAACCGCAAAAGAGTGGCTAACTGGAAGTAGTAAGTTTCAGGTTCACGATTTCGCTCGTGCATCGTGAGCTTCTTTGAGAGAAGGGGATTTCATGGTTTCGGCTAATATTTCACCATCCCTTTATCGCAAGGTCACGCTGCGCCTGATGCCGATTCTCTTTATCAGCTATTTTGTTAATTTTCTCGATCGGGTGAATGTGGGCTTTGCGAATCTTTCCATGGGAAAAAGCCTTGGAATGGATCAAGCGGCTTTTGGTCTCGGAGCAGGGATGTTTTTTGTTGGTTATTTCTTCTTCGAAGTGCCGAGTAATCTGGCGTTGTATCGCTTTGGTGCGAGAAAGTGGATTGCGCGCATCGTATTTTCGTGGGGGATACTGACGACACTTACCGCGTTTATTCATACGACGTGGCAGTTTAGTGTATTGAGGTTTCTTCTCGGAGCGGCAGAGGCTGGATTTTTCCCGGGAATGATTCTCTATCTTACCTGGTGGTATCCCTCGGTGCTACGTGTGCGAATGGTGGCGTTCCTGCTTTCTGCAGTGGCGATTGCCGGACTTCTCGGAGGACCACTCTCCGGCTGGATCATGCAATATTTTAACGGGCATTTTGGCCTGGAGGATTGGCGGTGGTTGTTTTTGATCGAGGGGCTTCCATGCTTCGTGCTGGCATTCTGGATTTTCTTTGCGCTGCCGGATCGTCCGGGCGATGCACGATGGCTGAATGATAAGGAAAAAAATGCCATAGAAACAGCATTGCAGGTAGAGGAAGTCGAACGCTCACATCGAGGTGCTCCCGTACACGCGTTGCAAAGTCTTGGTTCCCCGACCGTATGGAAATTATGCCTGCTTTATTTCTGGCAGGCGATGGGGCTATATGGTGTTGCGTTTTGGCTTCCCTCGATTGTTAAAGAGTTCGGATGGACAGGGGATTTTAAGATTGGACTGTTAAGTGCAATTCCATGGGCGGGTGCGGTATTGATGATGTTTATTTTTGGATATTCCTCCGACCGCATGCAGGAGCGGAAGTGGCATGCTTTTATCGCGGCACTAATCGGGGGAAGTGGATTTATATTTTGCGGTGTATGCGCGAATGTCTGGGGGGATCTGGTGGGGTTAAGCTTTGGTGCAGGTGGTGTGATGGCTTTGATTTCGATTAGCTGGTCGTTTCCCTCCGCATTACTGAGTGGCGCTGCGGCGGCCTCCGGCATTGCGTTGATAAACTCCTGTGGTAACCTCGCGGGCTTTGTGAGTCCGACTTTAATTGGCTGGGTTGCCGATCGGACAAAGAATATGGATTTTGGACTTTATCTTACCGGGAGTAGTCTTTTTCTCGCGGCGATCATGCTTCTTATCTTTCGATTTACGCCGACAGAGCGCAGGTAAATCTCTCTCGAATTTCGCTCGATTGGCGCTGAATTCTCGCGCAAAATTGATTTCATGTCCGGGTTGCAAATTCCACTTGAGATTCCGGATTTGTGGCAACAGGAAGCGGTCGCAGCGCTGCGCAACGGACGCGACGTGATTGTAGATGCTCCGACGGGCGCGGGGAAGACGCGTATTTTTGAAATGCTCGTGGAGTCTGGATATACCGGTAAGAAGGGGCAGGCCATTTACACCGTGCCGACGCGTGCGCTGGCAAATGACAATGGGTGGAGTGGCGTCGCATTTTCCGTTCTTGTTCAGGAGATGTTTTATGGTTAAGAAAGAAGCTTGTTATTGAGATGAATAAAAAAGGAAAAGCGGTGATGAAAGACTTGATGCGGCGGCCGAGGCGGAATCGTGCAGGGACAGCAATTCGTGCGTTGGTAAGGGAAACGCGGCTGGGAGTGGAGGATTTGATTTATCCGCTTTTTGTGCGTGAAGGGAAGGGGGCTCCAGAGGCAGTGGAGTCCATGCCGGGGGTGTTTCGATATTCGGTCTCGGATCTCGTGAAGGAATGCAAAGAAGTTGCGGCGCTGGGGATTCCGGCGGTGGCGATATTTCCGTGTATTAAAACGGAGCATAAGGATGCAAAAGGAAGTTATGCGCTTTCCAAAAAGAATGTGTTGTTTCATGCAGTGAAAGAAGTGAAGGCGGCGTGCCCTGAGCTATTAGTGATTACCGATGTCGCGCTTGATCCTTATACCGATCATGGACATGACGGTATTCTCGATGCAAAGGGAAATGATGTCGCCAATGATGCGACGATTGCGATTTTACAGGAACTTGCGATCCGTGAAGCGAAAGCTGGGGCGGACCTTGTGGCTCCTTCCGACATGATGGATGGGCGTATCGGCGCGATCCGAAGCGCGCTGGATGCCGCAGGTTTTGAAAAGACGGGGATTCTTTCCTATGCGGTAAAATTTGCCTCGGCAATGTACGGGCCCTTTCGCGACGCAGTAGGAAGTCGCAAGAGTGGCAAGCCTCCGATCGATAAACGAGGCTACCAGATGGACCCTGCGAATGTCAGAGAAGCACTTCTGGAAGCTGGGCTGGATGAAGATGAAGGTGCCGATATTTTAATGGTGAAGCCCGCAGGGCATTATCTCGACGTTATCCGTGCTGTAAGCGAGCAAACTACCCTCCCTGTGGCGGCTTATCAGGTTTCCGGAGAATATTCTCAGATTCACGCGGCCGCTAAGCTGGGATGGCTTTCCTATGAAGCGGCAAGGGATGAGTCCTTACTCGCAATCAAACGTGCGGGCGCGGATATGATCCTGACTTATTTTGCAAAAGAAGTTGCGAAAGGGCTGAAGTAGCTTCTAAAGATCGACGACTTCTTTCGCGAGGATTTCGAGTGTAAACCGAGAGCCTTTTCCGGGGGTGCTCTTCACGGAGAGCTCTCCACCCAGCAGGCGTGCGAGATCTCTGGAAATAGTGAGGCCCAGGCCGGTGCCACCATAACGCTTTACGGAGTTGGCCTGGACATAAGGTTCAAAAATTCGAACCGTTTCCTCCGAAGCAATGCCGATGCCTGTGTCACTTACCTCAAAATGAAGGCGCCATAACGCGTCTGGTGTCCGAGTTGCGGCGACTGAAATATCGACACCTCCTACTTCGGTAAATTTGATCGCGTTTGTACAAAGGTTTCCGAGGATCTGACGCAGTCGCATCGAGTCCGTAATGACTGAGGTCGGAATCTGTGCATCGATATGGCAATTCAAAGTAATTTTTTTTGCTTCAGCCGGTGCATTGAAAAGACGGCAGAGATCACCGGTGAAATCTCGAATGTTAATAGGCTCCATCTCAAGCTCAACGCGACCAGCCTCCAGTTTCGAGTGATCAAGAATATCTCCGATTAAAGTATTAAGGCTTTCCCCGGTATTGGCGATGAGGTCGAGATTTTCACGCTGATCAGGAGACTTCAACTCGTCTTTCATGAGACGCGCCAGGCCAATAATTCCGGTGATGGGTGAGCGAAGCTCGTGCGTCATGATGGCAAGGTAACTGCCTTTTGCCGCATTGGCAGTTTCCGCATGATCCTTTGCTTTTAATAATTCCTGCTGCATCTCACGGAGGTAGGTAATATCCTGAAATGCAGCAACCATCGCCTTGCGCCCAGAAAATTCGACGAGCGCAGCGGACAGGAGTACCCAAACGGTTTCTCCGGTAGATTTTCTTAAACTGAGTTCAAGATTTTTGATCTCTTGTCCGGAACGAACCTGCGCGATAAAGCGTTCCCGATCGACACGACTGGAATGAAAAATAAGGGCAGATGTGCCGACTGCATCCCCATAAGAAATCTCCATCAAATCAGTGGCCTGGCGATTGGCAAAAAGCAGGAGTTGGGTATCCATATCCGTAATGCTGACAGGAAAGGGGACTTGCTCGGCGAGATTGCGATACTGCTTTTCACTTTCACGGAGAAGGGACTCGACCTTACGACGTTCTCGGATTTCCGAGCGAAGATTGCGGTTAAGCTGTATCAGCGGATACAGCCATAAAAGGGCTGCGATGGTGGCTGTGGCTATCCCTGCCAATAGCCAGTAGATCCAGTTAGCGTAAGTTTTAGAGTCTTGTTCATAAAGCAATCCCTTGAGGGAAAAATTTTGGGGAAGCATGCCAAACTCCGCATACGTATTCGCGATATGCTGCCAGCGGCCTTTATTGATATGACCAATTTCTATAAGTCCCGGGTGTAACAGCTGCGCAGTATGCGAAGCTTCGAAAAGTAATTGTTCCCGAGTTTTTCCCTGTGTGTTGTATTTGCGAAGGATGAGGTCGACAATTTCCTCCTGGTGCGACATGGCGTATTCCCAGCCTTTGAGACTCGCGGCAAGAAAGGCATGGACTTCATCGGGATTTTTCCGAATGACGGCTTCTGTGGTAAAAAGATTATCACCGTAAAAATCAATGCCGCCCTCCCGGGGAGTAAGGACGCAGTATTTAATGCCCGCTTTACTTAGGATATAAGGTTCATCCGTGGAGTAGGCGGACATGGCTGCCACTTTTCCAGAAATTAAGTCGTTTACATTAAAGGTGTGAGGAATGGTGTGAAGCTTGAGCGGGTCGATTCCTTCATATTTAAAGTAGGCATACAGCTCCGCGGATTGCGGCTCTATCATGATGACTTTATCATGAAGGTCCTGAATATCCTCCGCCTTATCCTGGCGAGTCAGGAGAATGAGAGGAGAGTGCTGGTAAATATCGGCAAGGATGACAATGGGTTTATTTTCGTTTCGGAGAAGAATAAGCTCCGAGGTCCCGACGCCAAAATCCGCCTCTCCATCAAGCACGGCTTGCACAGGGTCGTGGTCGGGCTTTGCCTCTATCAAAGTGACATTAAGACCAGCCTCCCGATAATAGCCTTTTTCAATAGCGGCATAGTAGCCTGCGAACTGA
>JBDTJR010000052.1:0-3878 GCA_039935735.1 Chthoniobacterales bacterium
GGACGCTGCTCATGGATCGTGGAATTTCGACGACCCAGTGTTTTGAAGAACTATGCGTCTCTCAGCCGGATCTTGTGACAGAAATTCACAAGGAGTATCTCGAAGCCGGTGCGCGCGTGATTGAGACAAATAGCTTCGGCGCAAATGCCGTGCGCTTGCAGCGCTTTGGTCTTGCAAATCACGTCAATGAAATCAACTGGCAGGCCGCGCAGCTTGCAAAGCAGGCCGCGGCAGGTACCGGTGCCTATGTCGCGGGAAGCGTCGGCCCTCTCGGAATTTCACGGGCGCAGGCCGAAATGGACGGCATTGATCGCAAGGCCGTTTTTCGTGAGCAACTCGGTGCGCTGCTGGATGGCGGCGTGAACCTCATTTTATTTGAAACCTTTTCCGACGTCGAAGAGTTGATTCTTGCGTTGGAAATAAAACACTCCCTGCACCACTGCCCTGCAGTATGCATGTTGACCTGCGAACCAAGCGGACGCCTTCCCGATGGCCTTCCCCTCGGCGAAGCTTTTCTAAAACTCCAGAAAGCAGATGCGGAAATGCTCGGCATCAATTGTGTTTCCGGCCCACAGTCCGCGCTGCAACTGATCCGTCACGTTCCGCCCGGTATTCCCTTTGCAGTGTATCCAAATGCGGGCCGCCCCCATTATCACGAAGGACGCTATATATACGATGCGTCGCCGGAATATTTTTACGAAGCCGCACGCAAACTTGCGGAAATGGGCGCGTCTTTGATCGGCGGATGTTGCGGCACCGCGCCAGTGCATATTCGCGAAATGGCAAAAGCGGTCAAAGGTCTGCATCCCGTCGAAGCGGTGCGCGAAAGCATCACCGTGGAATCCAGATCGGAAGAGTCCTGCACCACGGAGCCCAATCTGCTCGATAAAATTGCAGCGGGCCGACGCGTCATCATTTCCGAATTCGATCCTCCAAAGAACCTAGAGCTGGATAAATATTTTACCGGAGCTCGCGCTCTGATCGATGCCGGTTCGGACGCCTTGACGCTGGCTGACAACTCCCTCGCCATTCTCCGCATGAGCAATCTTGCCGTCGGTATTTTGCTGAAAGAAATGGGTATCCAGTCCATTCTTCACATGAGCTGCCGGGACCGCAATATGCTCGGTCTCCAGAGCGATCTTCTAGGAATGGCCGCGCATGGTATCCGTCACGTTCTTCCGCTGACCGGTGATCCTGCAAAAGTCGGCGGCCATCCCGGCGCGACTTCGGTCTACGATGCGAATTCCGTAGACCTGATCAAAATCATCCGCACGATGAATGAGGGTTTCACGCATGCGGGAACGCCGATCAAAAAACGCTCCGATTTTGTCATCGGTTGCACTTTTAATCCCAATGCAAAAAATCTGGATACCCAGATTTCCCGTCTCGAACGCAAACTCCAGGCAGGCGCGCAATATGTGATGACGCAACCCGTTTTCGATAGCGCACTCATTATAAAAACCGCAGAGGCGCTGAAACAATTTTCCGTTCCGGTTTTCATCGGCGTCTGGCCGTTGCTCGGCGGTCGTCAGGCCAATTTCCTTCACAACGAAGTTCCCGGTATTACCATCCCGGAAAAAGTCCTCGCGGAAATGGCCGGGCATGAGGGTGGGGAAGGCAGCGCGATAGGACTCAATATCGCACGCGAAGTGACGCGGGTCGTCCTCGATCATTTCCCAGGAGTCTATCTCATCACGCCGTTTCTGCGTTACGAACTCACGGCAGACCTCGCTACCTACGCGCGGGACTACGGCGGTTAAAACGAATATTCATGTGGAGGGACATCCTCCGGCATGTCCCATTATTCAAATATGACGATGTTTTCCCTGCATCTTACTTTACAAAATCGGACCTGCCCTCCAACAGCCGCGGATCTAACTCATTCAAACGTGAACGAATTTAAAAACCGGAGCCCACACGTGCTAGATCAAGCACACGAATAACTTCGACTGCGGCCTCTGCACTCGAAATAAGCGGGGCTTTTCCTCCGAGGAACGCTGCGAGATTTTCATGAAAGGTCGGAACAGGCGTGCTCGGCTCGGAAGGCATGCTTTTTTCCTTCCACGGCAATTCCTCGGAATTGTATTTGCGCGATGCCGCAGCCATGGATTCATCCAGCTGTGGTCTCGGCGCGTCTGCAGGATCGTAATATTTCAGATGACTCGTAGTTCCATCGGAACTCAGCGTCCCGAATTCTCCAAGCAACATCCAGCGTACTCCCGGATAGGCGCATGCGGATGTTACCAGAAGATTTGCGGAGGCACCGGACTCGGTCTTCAAAAGAATCTCCATGTGATCTTCCGTATCACCGGCATCCTTTACGAGTTGGATGTCCGACGCGACGGAAGCCACCTTTGAGTCCAAAAGAGGCAGAGCGACACTCGCAATGTGAGATCCCCAGTTATTAAGGATGCCGCCGCCGTTTTTCTTAAGCGTCTGCCAGTCCCAGCGTCGTGAATAGCGTGGCCAGAATCCGCGGATATGAAAAATACGTCCCAGTACACCGGAGTCGACGACTTCCTTGAGATGATGAAACTCGGGAAGGAAAAGATAGGCGTGATTGACAGTGAGAAGCAGCTTTTTGCTTTTTGCAAGTTCCGCAAGTTTACTGGCTTCTTCAAAGTTCAGGGCCATCGGTTTTTCAAGTGCGCAATGCTTTCCGGCTTCCAGCACTTTTTGGGCATCGGAAAAATGAAACGCCGAAGGTGTTGCGACAATGACCAGTTCACAATCCGCCTTCGCAAGCAGCGCATCGATATTCTCGTATTCCTCGCACCCGCATTTTTCCTGAGCTTCCTTGCGACGTTCGGCAATGGGATCAGTCACTGCGGTGATCTGATACCCGCCATGCTTCAGCATGGGCTCCAGGTGTAAGTGCCATCCCGCTCTTCCCAACCCGATAATCGCTGTTTTAATAGGTTGGCTCATGGGGCGAGTATAAAAAAGATCATGCGCATGGATAGAAATAAAATGGCCGAAATTACTTTTTCACGCTTGTTTGCCCGTCTCTCGGAACATGCTGCCAGGCGTATAGCCGCTCTGCTTTCGAAACCAGCGGATGAAGTAATTGACATCATCAAACCCGACAGCGAGTGCGGCGGCAGTCACTGAGGGGCTCTTTTTCAAGGCAGATTGCGCCCGTTTCAGACGGATGGCGGATCGCAATTGCCCGAAAGTCATTCCGCTTTGTTGTTTGAGTATCCGGTTCAAGTAGTCCTTTTGGTAACCGCTTTGCTGCGCAGCATCGTCGAGCGTCAGGTTGGCATGGCGAGATTGCTGGATGAGGCTCTCGATCCGCAGCAAAAGATTCACCGGATGTTTAACAACAGTGGTCTCCGTTTGAAA
Source organism: Chthoniobacterales bacterium (assembly GCA_039935735.1). Taxonomy (GTDB): domain Bacteria; phylum Verrucomicrobiota; class Verrucomicrobiia; order Chthoniobacterales; family JBDTJR01; genus JBDTJR01. The sequence goes on from JBDTJR010000052.1 coordinate 3,346, forward strand.
CAGCACCCCCAGACACACGCCGAGCAATTGTGCCGCAATCCCATCGCGTTGCAAACGATCCGGCAGCGATGTTCCTTTTTGGAAGTGCGAAAGTTCATTGATCAATTTTCGCAGCATCGACATGCGAAAAGTTCCCGGTCGTTGGATGCTTACGGCGAGTTCTTCATTACTGAGAAAATCAATGGCAAGACACAGCGGATTCCGCCGCGAATGCCGGATAAACTGATGCTTACACTTTGCAGGAAGAAGAATGGCCGTCCCCGTGGAGACCTCGTGAACCTCTTCACTGATCCGCACATTCCCGCCGCCGCGCAGATAAACCAGAATCTGATGATGGATATGACGATGGACGCCCGTCGCACGCAGAAGTTCGGAATGACGATGAAGTGCTAGTCTCAAAATACGACAACCTTCCACCATCGCCCCGTCTTCAGGTTCAATGGAAAAGACATGATACTTCAGGACCTCCGATGCCATAGCCTTAAAAAAGAGCGATTTTATGCTATTTTCAAGCTTCTTGTTCTAACTCCATC
>JBDTJR010000053.1:0-8186 GCA_039935735.1 Chthoniobacterales bacterium
TCGCACCACTGGGCCAAGGCGTGGAAGTGTTTCTACGACTCCCTGAGATTCCAGATGGGAAATCGCTTCGCGGACCGGGGTCGTGCTGATCTGAATTTCACGGGCCAGAGTGCCCGCCGAGAGAGCCATGCCGGGCCGTAATTCCCCTGAAACCAGCTTTCCACGAATATGGTGGTAGGCACGAAGTTTGAGAGAAGAGGAAGCAGCCATGGGCGTTATTTTGTAAAAATATTTATACCATTAATGGAAAATCACAGCCAGACCATTTCTTATGTCGGAGTGGCGGTGACTTATCGTTATGTCATTAAAATTTAAGCCGGTTGCAGGGTTTCGACTTCGATGACTTGTTGCAAATGTTTCATGCGTTCGGTATTGGCGGTATTCCGCATCAATTCGGAATGGAGGCAGCAGTTATGTCCGCGAACGTAATGTTCCAATTCATTCATTTCTTCTTCCGTCGAGGCATGGCGGCAAAGGTTCAGTGTGAACATGCGTCGGGATTTACTTCCCCCGAATGAGGCATGCAGGATGCTATGGTTGAAAATCAAAAGATCTCCGGGCTCTGAATTAAGGATTTGAACAGGCACCTCGCAGGGCTTGATTCCCCACAACTCTTGTGATTTTTCCGGCTTCACTTCATTCCAGTAGGGAATATCGACTCGATGCGATCCGGGAATGACCCGTAGCGCGCCGTTTTCCTTACCGACAGGATCGAGATAGAAAGCCATCTTGAGATACTTGCCATGCAGGTGAGCCTGGGAACTATCGCGATGCCAGACGGTATCGCCACTGTAGTAGTTTCCATCGCTTCCGACATAGTTGAAGTCGGGATCGAGCAGGCTTTTCGCTGCATTGAGTACCACGGGATGATCGAGCAAACCGCAAAGTTTCTCTCTCTGATCCACAAAGGGGACGATGACGCTTCGTTTCGTGCCGTCATGGACAATGCCGCGGTCCACGAAAACCTGTTCAAACTCACGGTCGATCCATGCCAGATCGTTCTTAAAGGCTTGAGGCAATTTCAAGTAGCCGAAAGTTTCGAAAAAATTGATTTGTTGTGCTGTCAGTTGCATTGAAAAGCCCTTTTAAAACTCATCGCCTTAAAGATCAATATTTTATTAATATATTATGAATATATTTATATTGCATTAGCTCAAATATTGGGTTACGAAATCTCTATTACAGAGAAATTCATTATCACGACAACCCATAAACAAGGATAACTCCATGAAGTCATTCATTCCCCAATTCCCTAAATTCCGAGCCATCCAGATGGCAATGATCGCCGCGCTTTTAGCGCTTGGCTCGATCGGAATCACCCATGCCCAGATCTATGTCGCTTTTGGCAATTCTGGTGTAGTTGGCACTTACTCAACCTCAGGATCGAGCGTAAACAGCTCTTTTATTTCCATAGACCACCCCTACGGCATAAATCTGAATAGTGGATCACTTTACGTTGGAACTTTGACCAGTGGTCAGTCCACGAGTGCGGCGGTTAATAGGTTCAATGCCACTACGGGTGTAGCTATTTCTGCTCCGCTTCAGTCCTACGGCGCACCGGTCATCGATCTCGCGCTTTATGGGGGAAACGTCTATACGGCTTATTTTGGCAATAATAACGTGGGGGAATACAGCGCTACGGTTCCTCAGTCGGTAGTTAGTCATGGCATCATTTCGGGTGGTTTGGGAAGCCCTCGTGGCGTCGCTTTTGATGCGGGTGGAACGCTATATGTTTCAAGCTATTCCGGTGGCACTGTGGGCACTTATACCTCTACGGGAACTCCCATCAATGCATCCTTAATCACGGGAGTAACGAATCCATGGGGTATCGCAGTCGATGCAGCGGGAAATATTTATGTGGGCAGCGATGTTTCGGGTAGCGGTGGATCGGTGGGTAAATACGATATTGCGACGCATCAATTTAATGCTTCGTTCATCACGGGCTTGAATCGCCCATTGTATCTCACGCTCGATGGGCAGGGAGATCTTTTTGTATCGATGTTCGGTGATACCTCAAGCAATGGTTCGATTGGTAAATTCGACACCACGACCGGGCTCGGAAACGCTCAGTTTATCACTAGCTTGAATGGCCCTACCGGTATCGCGATTGATCCTACCGTAATTCCCGAACCTTCGAGCGTTGCGTTGATCAGTATCGGCGTTTTGGCTTTTGCATCGTGGAAGACACGCAGGACCCTCCGTAATAATTAGAATTAACAACCAGTTTTTGAGAAGGGTCGGCTTCGTTATTCATGGTAAAGGAGTCGACCCTTTCATTTTATCAATGACCTATCGATACCTTCTTTCTCGGACTAAACTCAATCAACCAGCGGATTTTTCATGGCTGTCGTAAAACGGATCGCTCTCATCACCGGAGGAGGAAATGGTTTGGGACGTGCTATCGCTCATGCGCTTGCGCGTCAAGATGTGAGCATTGTTCTGGCCGACCTGAAAGAAGATGACGCGTGGAAGGTTCTGGATGAGATTGGACAGGCCGATACCGGCCTCGCACTAGGGGGGGATATTTCCAATCCTGAAACAAGCGAAAGTTGGGTGAATGCCTCGGTAAAAGCATTCGGGCGTCTGGACATCCTTGTCAATTGCGCGGCAACCTACCTTGTTGATCGATTCATGGAAATTTCTCCAGAGCGATGGGACAAAGTTTTTGCCGTCAATACAAAAGGGGCTTTCTTTTGTTTACAAGCTGCCGCACGTGCGATGATTCCCAATGGGTTCGGTCGCATCGTCCAGGTCAGCACTCCCGCCTCTCGTTTGGGATTTCCCGATTTTGCGAGTTATGGTGCGAGTAAGGCGGCAATGGATAGTGTGGTCCGTTCCGCAGCATTGACGCTCGCTCCGCATGGAATCACGGTAAATCAGATCGTTCCTGGACGTATGACAGGCGGAATGATTGCCGGGCTCGAACAAGAGTTGTCAAAATTATCCGGAAAAAGTGAAGCGGAACTGGAAGAGGGACGCACGAAGGCTTTGCCTATGAAACGCCGCGTGACACCGGAGGAGGTTGCGGAGGCCGTGTTATGGCTCACATCCGACGCTGCGGCTTACGTGACGTGCGAACGATTCAATTTTACGGGAGGAATGGAACTGACATGACAAAGTCGATCGATCAGGAAATACTTTACGTCGAAAAAAAGGCATTGAATCTGCGCCGCCACGTGCTGCGGATGGCGGAAATCGTAGGTCAGGGTTATGTCGGGCAGGGGCTTGGCATCGCGGACTTGCTGGCGGCACTTTATTTTCGTGAAATGGATTATAATCCGAAAAGGCTAGACTGGCCGAAGCGTGATCGTTTCGTTCTTTCTACGGGGCATTACTCCATTGGGCTGTACGCGGCGCTTGCGGAAGCGGGCGTTTTTCCAATCGAGGAACTGGATACCTACGGGGCGGATGGCACACGTCTTGAAATGTCCGGCAGTGAGTTTACCCCCGGCTTTGAAATGACCGGTGGTTCTTTGGGTCATGGATTGTCTCAGGCAATCGGAATGGCGCTGGGGATTCGTTTGGATGGCTATTCGTCGCGCGTCTTTAATCTGCTTTCCGATGGGGAGCTTCAGGAGGGTTCCACATGGGAGGCCGTTATGTCCGCAGCACACTATAAACTGGATCGTCTTTACGCCTTCGTGGATTGCAATAACCAGCAGGCGGATGGGCCGCCCGCATCGGTACTTGGGATCGAGCCGGTACGCGATAAATGGGAGGCCTTCGGATGGCATGCACAACGTATCGACGGAAACAATGTGGAGGCTATTCTTCACGCATTGGACGTCGCCAAAGACGTTAAAGGCAAGCCGCACGCGATAATTCTGGATACTTTGATGGGGCGTGGTGTTTCGGCGTTTGAAACGCGCGAGAAAAACCATTTTATCCGAGTGGAAAGTGATGAATGGGAGTTGGCCCGTCTACAACTGGAGCAATCTGCATTATGAGTTCTACCACTTTGAACGCCCATCGTGGCGTAACAGCAAACATCCTTGCCTCGGCACCTGTGGGAACGCGTCCCACCTCTTTAGCACCCTTTGGACACGCGCTCATCGCCGCTGCGGAGATGAATCCACGCGTTGTCGGTCTGACAGCAGATCTTGGAAAATATACGGATATTCATCTCTTCGCGCAGCGTTTCCCGGAGCGCTTTTTTCAAGTCGGTATGGCAGAGCAAAATTTGATTGGCATCGCTGCGGGATTATCACGATCCGGTTATATTCCTTTTGCGACTACATATTGTGTATTTGCTACTCGGCGAGCTTATGACTTCATTGCCATTGGCGTGGCGCTTGGAAAAGCGAATGTCAAAATCATCGCGGGCCTTCCCGGCCTTACTACAGGCTATGGTGGAACGCACCAGGGAATTGAGGATCTCGCGTTGATGAGGTCTATTCCTAACCTCGTGGTTATCGATCCTTGCGATGCCACGGAGCTGCGACAGGCTGTGGCTGCCATCGCAGACTATGACGGCCCCGTCTATATGCGCTTATTGCGCGCACAGGTGCCAATCGTTCTCGATCCTGCGACCTATCAATTTAAAATAGGTGCCGCTGTGTGTCTGCGGCCCGGTAATGATGTGGGCATCATTAGCACAGGATTAATGACCGAGAGAGCTTTGGACGCTGCTGATGCCTTAAAACAAGAAGGAATTGATGCCGCGGTATTGCATGTTCCGACGATAAAACCTTTCGACCATGAAGCAGTCTGTGAGTTCGCTGATTCCGTAAAGGTCGTATTGACTGCGGAGAACCACATTATGACAGGCGGACTTGGAAGCGCGGTTGCTGATACACTGATGCAGTATCGTATATACAAGCCTCTAACTAAAATCGGAATTCCCGATCAATTTATCGAATGCGGCTCTGTCCCACATTTGCAGGCTCGATATGGTCTTAACGCTGAAGATATCGCGAGGACGGCTAGAAGAGAATTGGGAATCCCTGTATCGGAATTGACGGGGGATGTTCTTCGCACGGTTTCCGTGGCATAAAAAACGGCGCCCGGATTACTCCAGACGCCGCTTTGATTGATTCAGGAATTTACTTATTCAAGCTGACTTTGCTTGCCGTTTCAGGTTTCACATTATTCCACCACACCATTTCGGTGCAGGGAGTGGAGGTCACTTTGCCGGCAGTGTATTTAAACACAATAGGACGAATGGTGTATTTCGTGCAGAGTGCCGGCGGTGCTATTGCGAAAGTTAATTCCTGATGGCCGTAAGGTTCGATTGCTCCCACCTTCTGTTCGCCCGCATTGGTGAACCAACCTGGAACGGTGAAGAGTTTCACTTCTCCTGCGGGTAACTTCTGGGCTGATGGGTTCCATACCGTGACTTTAACTTTCAAGCGCGTGGCAGGAGTGACATCGAGCATTCCGGCGACGCCGCGTGGCGCTCCGTTGATATTCAGAGAAATCAGGGGTTCACTATTCGTCAAAGCGAGAAGGGAAGCAGCGGTATCGAAGCCGGGCATCGTTACTTTCAGTTTTCCGTCTTTCAGTTCAAAAGGAATCTGCGTCATTTCTCGTGATCCAGCAGTAAGCGCCATCACCATTTTTGGCGCGGCAACCGGCCAACGTAATGTCAATGGGAACGGTGCTACGGGGGCCTCGTTGAGACTTGTGATGCCGACAAAGGTATTTCCCTTTGTATCCACCAGCGGCGCTTCGACGCGCATTCTCCAACCGAGCCGTTCAGGCATTTCGACTTCGGAAAACGGCTTTACTCCGCTGAATTCGAGGAATGCATTAATGAGGTGAGGCAGCCCAGGACCTTCGCGAGCGCTATCCCACTCAAAAGCGACCGGACCGGTCTCATAAAGTGTGCCCAACATGATCGCGGTATAAAACGCATGTCCTTTTCCGTAATCATTGATCACGATGCCGGGATATTTTTCATTTCCCATGGTCATTCCGATAACTTCCGCAGTTGGCGAGGTGACCTGAGTTTTTTTCAACTCGAAGCCGGAGAGATGCCAGTTGCCTACCGCTTTGGCCACCGGATGTTTGGAATCAAATTGATCCCACATTTCCTCGACGTTTTTGAACAGTTCGTCTGCACTGAGAGAGCGCAATACTTCGGGTTCGACACCGCCAGCGACAGGAGTTGTCGTCATCTCCAGTGCATTTTTTGCAGCTGTTTTATCCATTGATTTCGCAGTGGCTGCAGGAAGAATGCCGAAAACTTTCATCAAGGTTGTTTGCGTGCGGTCATACTGGTCAAATCCGCCGGGCCATTGATCTCCCGCGATGCATCCGCCGCCATTCACCCATTGAGCCAGCTTAGTGGCCGCATCGTCAGGAACGTGATTGACACCCACCAGAAATACCGCACCTACATCCTTAAGTTCGCCCGCGACGATTTGTCTCGGAGTGATCCAACGTACGGGATAACCCAGACCGCGAAGAATTGCATAAATACGGTAAGGGCTGTCGATTGCGCCGCTGTAAATTCCAAGCGTGGTTTGTTTGATAGAAAGATCGAGGCGGCTGTAATAAAGCGCCACGGGCTTTACAAAGTTCGCAGGCTTTGAAGGACCGAGGATGCGCTCCAGACGGTGCACTTCCTGATTCGAGTCAGCAATCGGGCCGAGCTTATCACGTGGAGTATCTCCTTCGTTGAGGAGCGCCCACATGTAATACATCCAGAGATTCGGTGTTCCCTGGAAGCACCAGGTTGCCGCGCCTTTGACGCCCTTGCCGATCATCGCCCAGTAAGCCTGGGACATATTGCGCGGGTCCTGGCTATGCACGTTGAATTCGTTGTTAACGAATTTTCTGCCCTTCATGAGGCTCATCAAAAAATCAATATCGCAGCCAACAAAACTGTCGGCTGTGCTGTAGGCATCGACACCGAATTGCTTTTCATTGGCAAAGCCAACATTGACGACATCTTCAAAGTCCATCGGACCGCCGGAGGTGAAATTCGGAGAATTGATTTCAAGGCAACTCGACTGGCTGGTGGCATGAAGCTTGCGGCCGTTGAATTCCCTTGCGACCCGGCCTTCGTCTGCGATGGAGTTTGCAAATTCCAACCCTGAGAATTCACGAAAAGCAAACCAGTTGGCTTTATTATCCGTCTCTTTTGGAGACTGAGGAAGTATGATTTCATCGAAGCTCTTGAATTTTGTATTCCAGAGCGAATTCAAATTATCAATCGTGTTAAAGCGCTGGGCCAGCCACTTATGGTAAGCGTCTTTTGCGGCATCTCCATAATCGAAGTAACCGCTTCCCTCATTGCTGATCATGATATTTTTGGCGTCCTCATCCTGGATGAAATTTCCAAGATGGGATGCCATTTCCTGCACGGTGGCTTTTCGGAAAGGCTCGTAGGAAAGACTGAAGTTGCTAGGGCTCACCTTGCCATCTGCATTCACAAAGCGACCAGTGGGCGCGGGAATCGTTTGTGCAAACTTCTGCGCTACAAGGTATCCATACTCGGCTGAAATTTCCGAACTAATGCCATATTTAGCCGATCCATTATTCCAACCATGGTCAAAGTTGCTGCCCATTTGAACAGCCCATGCATAATCCCGATAGGTTGGGCCCTGGTTGATGAAAGCAAAGTCAAATTGTTTTTCGGGATCTGACTCGCCCGCGAAAAATGCGGAATTAGCGGTGATTACTGGCGCAGGCTGCATGCCTGCGGGTGGAGTTTGTGCCTGCAGCGTGCCAGCGTCAGAGCCGATCTTTGCAACATCTGTCTTCGCGGGATCGAAGGCTTTGTCGTCGGTGATCACCACGCAATCGATTCCGAGTTTACCTCCTGAGGCGCCAAGAGCATTACCAAAGGAGAGAGTGCCCTCCGTGGGATGCTCGAAAGTGATATCGAAAGAAGTCCAGACAAACTGGGGCTTTGCGGTGATGGTGGCAGGTGTGGGTTCAGGCTGACTCGAGGGCTTTGCGGTTCCCACCTGACGTTGAGGCTTGAAATCTATATTATGATAATCCACGGCCTGTCCGAGGCTATCGCGGAATAACACGTAGAAGCTCGTATAGACGCCTTCCGTGTGATAATGCCGAACCCATACCCGATAAGTTCCGGCTGTCGGGATCACAACAGGAATTGGATGGGTTTCCCCATCGGCATAGCCACTTAAAATGCTCCCGTCGATGGCATCGGCAACTTTTTCAATAGTCCAGCTGGGCACGGGAGGTTGTCCAGGAAGTATTTTGGAAATACTACC
>JBDTJR010000054.1:0-13942 GCA_039935735.1 Chthoniobacterales bacterium
TAAGTTTACGCAGGTGTTAACTGCTTGAAGCGGGCGTTTTTGCCGAGTGCGCGTTGAATGCGAAGGACTTCATTCCACTTGGCCATGCGTTCGCTGCGTGTAAAGGAGCCCACTTTGATCTGGCCTGCATTGGTCGCCACAGCCAGATGGGAAATAAAGGCATCCTCGGTTTCTCCCGAGCGTGCGCTTACGAGAGGGGACCAACCGAGTTCCTGTGTCAGGCGAATCGCCGCAAGCGTTTCGGTGACGGTGCCGATTTGATTTAGCTTAATCAGCACCGCATTTGCCACACCGGCTTCCGCGCCCTTTTTGATGCGGGAAATATTGGTCGTGAAAAGATCATCTCCAACCAGTTGGATCTTTTTTCCAAGAGCGGCATAAACTTTCTTCCATCCATCCCAATCCGTATCCGCCATCGGATCTTCAATGGAAATGATGGGGTATTTTTTGCTCCAGCCGATGACCAGCTCAGCAAAGGCATCGGAGTCGAAGGTGCGATCTTCGAGGCGGAAACGGTAAAGCCCCGTCTTCGCATCGAAAAGATCGCTGGCTGCCATATCAAGGGAGATCGACGCTTCGACGCCTGGAGTGTAACCTGCGCGTTCAATGGCCTTGATGCAGGTATCGAGAACTTCTTCATTCGTGCGACACTCAGGCCAGTATCCGCCCTCATCGGCAACTCCGTAATACGTTCCCCGTTCCTTCAACAGATCGCCTGCGGCATGAAAGACATTAAAGGTGATCTCCAGAGTTTCTTCGTAGGATTTCGCACCATTGGCGATAAGGAGAAAATCCTGAATATCCGTGCGCCAGTTCGCATGCGCGCCACCGCCGATGATTTGGATTTCCGGTAAGGGAAGAAGATTGCCATCTCCCAGAGAACGAAAGAGCGGAACGCTCCGCTCTGCCGCCGCAGCGTTTGCGATGGCCATGGAAACACCGAGAATGGCATTCGCGCCCAGACGACTTTTGTCCGGAGTGCCATCTAGAGCGATCAGCGCCTCATCGAGGCTGCTTTGCTCGGTGACCTCACGCCCGATGAGAGCGGGGGCGATTTCTTTTTTGATATTCTCTACCGCCCGGAAGACGGATTTTCCGCGAAAACGCTTGGCATCCCCATCGCGCAGTTCGAGTGCTTCGAATTGGCCTGTGGAAGCTCCGGATGGCACAAGGCCATGACCGACTTTTCCATTTTCCAGAGTAACCTCAGCCTCCACGGTAGGATTGCCACGGGAATCGAAAATTTGAAAGGCGTCAATAGAGGTGATTTTCATGAGAAGTTTGAGAGATAGTGGCTCCAGTTTGTGCGCATTGCCTGCATGGTGGATGGTTTTTCGAGCAACATGGAAATCGCAAACCTTCGGGTAAGGTCTTGTTTCGGCGCGGGTAAATATTCAACCGGTGATTTGCCATCCACGCGAGCAAGCATGAGCGCTGCCAGAAGGTGGGCGCAATGTTTTTCAAGCGTTTCGTTCATGCGGTCTCCCATGATTTCGCAATAGGAATCCCATGCGGATTTCGCCGTTTCCTCCCAGATGACAGATTTCGGAGCGCAATAGAGTCCCTTTAAGAAAAGGTGGGTTTGCAGAAATGCGACGTCGAAGGAAGGATCACCAAAATTGGCGACTTCCGCATCCAGAAGAACCATGCGGGAACCCTTCAATAATAGATTCTTAGGGCTGAAATCTCCATGAATCAGACAAAGGTGACAGCTTTCAATACGATCCGCTTCTTTCAATAATTCTTCACGCACTTCAGGGCGGAACTTTGCGGCGGTTCGCAAATACGGGTCCATGCGCAGTTGACGAAAATTTTCAAGCGTATCAAAGGTTTTCGCCAGACCTTGATCCTGCCAGGAATGCGAATGAAGCTTACCCATTAAAGTCCCGGCCAGAACCCCGTGTGCAGGGTCGATATTGCCCGCCAAAAGAAGCTCCTTCCAGTTGCTCCAGCCCTCTTCGAGATATTCCATCGTGAAATATCCTCTGTCAGGATTGTGAAACAGCGCCTGCGGGATAGAGCCCGCCAGCGCATCTTTCATGGTCCAGAAAAAATCAAACTCAACCGCATTGCGCGAAACGTCCGCCAGCCACTCTGAGGCCACGCGCAGTTTTGCCAAGGCGCGTTTGACGACAAATTTACGGTCGCCCTGCTCAACTTTGAGAATTTCGCAGGAAACCCCTCCCGTCAAAGGAGTGAGCCGTGCGGGGCCGGCGTCCAGTTGGCCATCCTCTCGCAACCATTTTTCAATTTCCAGAGCGGCCGTGATGCCCGAGTCCGTCATATAGGGTAAAATGCAATAAGGCCCCCACAGTGAAAATAAAGAAAATAAAATGCCGCTTTTGCTTTCGAACAGGATGCGAATTTTAACTCAATAGACCTTGAAAGCGCCTTTTCAGAGGGGATTTGACGTTGTAATATCAAAATTTACAAAAAATAAGACCCTGTTTCGGATAATGCTTTTCTTCTAATCCGCAGCAGGCATTATCGCCTCTTATCCTCTAAATATGGCTAAAAATCCTTCGTCGACCACTGAAACCCAGATTGCAGGAACTATGAATGCGGCGATCATTTCGCCCAAAAATGCCGGGATGTATCTTCCAGCTAGTCCTCACCCGAAACCGCTTCGCATTGTTTCCGTAGAAACCTCTATCGCCAAAGATGCGTTGCCCTGGCTGGTGCTGGTCAAAATCACGACTGAAGACGGCCATGTCGGCTACGGCGAGACGGGTGGAGCGGGGGATGCGGTGGCCTCCTTGATTCATGACTGGATGGCAGAGCGTTTGCTTGGAGAAGATGCGCTGGCAATCGAAAGTCATTGGAGATTTTTCTATGAGCGTTGCGCAAACGTCGGAGTGCGTGGAGCGGAAATTCGCGCCATTTCCGCGATCGATGTCGCACTGTGGGATATTCTTGGAAAAGTTTGTAACCAGCCAATCTATCGATTGCTCGGCGGTCCCGTGCGTTCTTCTGTGCCTACTTACAATAGCTGCGGCAATCCTTTGTATGGACGGAACCCGAATGGCCGTTACGGATGGCCGGGTTATGGATCGATTGGTGAACCAGGTCCATTGTCGGATTCCTATAACTTTTTCCACAATCCGGTTGAGCTTGTGACGGAGTTGAAGGAGCAGGGCTACAAGGCAATGAAGGTCTGGTGCTTTGACGAAGCTGCGCATCGGGATGGCGGCATGATCATCTCCAATGACTTTATCAAAAAAGCGATTCGTCCTTTAGAAAAAATCCGTGAAGCACACGGAGACAGTTTTGATTTCATGATTGATGGTCACGGATTTTTCATGCTTCCCGCCGCACTACGCATTGCGGAAGCTATGAAGCCGCTTAAGCCGCTGTGGCTGGAAGATATTATTAAAATGGATAATATCCGCACCCTTGCGGATTTCCGCCGCCAGAGTGGCATGCCGATTTCCGCGAGTGAAATGCTACTAAGCCGCGCGGATTATCTGGAAGCGCTGATTCTACAGGCGGCCGATTATATCATGATTGATCCGACCTGGGCCGGGGGTATCTCGGAGACTGCCCGTATTGCGCACATTGCGCAGGGATTCAATATTCCCTCCACGATGCATGACTGCACCGGGCCGCTGACCGTATTTGCGGGAATCCACGTGAACGCTTCGGTCGCCGGATGCTGCTATCAGGAAACCGTGCGCGCCCATATTAAAACGTTCTATAAAGATCTGATCGACGAATTGCCGGAGATCAAAGACGGCCAGATTACACTGCCGCAGAGACCGGGTCTCGGCGTTAACTTAAATCCTGATTTATTCACGAATAAATTCACGTATCGCAAAAGCGAGTGGAAGAAATAGTTTTTAACCCAATAAAATTCTCATGAAACGCGTCGGTATCCTTGGTATTCAACACGAGAGTAACACCTTCCTTGCCGCTCCCACGGAGCTCGCGGATTTTCATTCCGGCATTTATGCCGTGGGAGAAGAGGTTCGCACTTATTATAAAGATGCCCATCACGAGGTTGGGGGATTTCTTGAAGAGCTCGCGAAGGAAAATATCGAAGCCGTGCCGCTTCTCATGACCTTCGCACTGCCTGCGGGTGCGGTATCAGATCACGCATTGGCCACGTTGTGGGATGTTGTTCTTGAACAACTAAAAAAAGCCGGAAAGCTCGACGGTATCCTTGCCGCTCCGCATGGAGCGGGTGTTAATGAGTCGCGTACCGACATGGACGGATGGTGGCTCGGAGAGCTTCGCAAATTGATGGGGCCGGAAATGCCTATCATCGCAGTAATCGATCCTCATGCGAATCTTACTCCTGCTATGGTTGGTAATTGTGATGCTGTTATTGCCTACCGGGAAAATCCGCATATTGATCAAAGACAACGCGGACTCGAAGCGGCGCGGTTAATGGTGCGCACGCTGCGTGGCGAGATCAAGCCGACGGTAGACGCCGCATTTTCAAACATGGCGATCAATATCGAGCGCCAGTTGACTACCGCCGAGCCCATGCTTTCCATTTTTCGCGAGTTGGAGCACGTGCGCAATACAGAAGGCGTTCTTTCCGCCAGTCTGCTCATGGGTTACCCTTACGCCGACGTTCCGGAAATGGGCAGCGCCTTCATGGTCGTAACGGATAATAATCCGGCTCTCGCAAAATTACTTTCAAAACAACTTTCCGACTGGTTGTGGGAAAATCGCGAGGTATTTCGCGGAGATTTGATTTCTCCTGAAGAGGCTGTGCGTAGAGCGGTGACTTCACCCAAGCCGGTAGGTCTGCTTGATATGGGAGACAATATGGGCGGCGGTGCACCATCCGACTCCACGGTAATTACGACGCTATGTCACACGCTGGCACCACAACTAAAAACCTTTTCATACCTTCTTGATCCCGAAAGCGTGCAGCAGGCGGAAAAAGCCGGAGTGGGAGCAAAGGTAAAACTCCGTATGGGTGGAAAAACCCCATCGACACCAGCTCCTCCATTTGAGGCAGAGGTCACGGTGCTAAGTCTGCACGACGGTTTCTATGAAGAGACGCAGCCTCGTCATGGTGGGTTTACAAAATTTGACATGGGCCCCACAGCGCTTGTGAAGACAGATACCGGCATCACAATAATGCTGAGTTCGAAACTCGGATTCCCGACAAGCGCGAATCAATTGTATTCCTGTGGACTGGACCCCGAAAAATTCGACATCATCATTCTCAAGGGCGTGCATTCTCCGATTGCGGCGTATGAGCACCTTTGCAAAACAATCATTCGTGTGAATACCCCTGGGGTAACCACGGCGGCCATGGAGGAGCTTTCCTACTCCCGCCGCAGAAAACCTCTCTTCCCGTTTGAAGAGGTTGCCTGATTTTAATCCACTTATTCCGCTATGATCTATTCAGAATTAACATCCCCCGAGATAGGGAGAATCGCTCCCGATACAATCGCTGTCCTGCCGACGGCATCTATTGAACAGCACGGAGATCATTTACCGGTCAATACCGATACGGCTATTGGAACAGAATTGGGACGCCGTGTGGAAGCAGCTCTTCCTGATAAAGTCGCGCTATTGCCCACACTTTGGTGCGGCTCCTCACACCACCATCTTACATTCCCGGGTCTTATAAGTTTACGCAGTGAGACCTTCATTAATGTGCTCGAGGATATTCTGGATTGCCTGATAAAGTCGGGATTTAAGCGTGTTTTTATCCTGAACGCACACGGCGGAAATCAGATACCATTTTCGGAGGCACTTTATCGCGTTCACTTAAAGCATCGTGGGGAAAATGAACCATGGATTGCCGCAGCAAGTCACTGGGGCATTGCCGCTGAAGAATTGAAAAACCAGAAGTTCATGGAAACCTCGAGCCTGAGCCATGCATGCGAATATGAAACTTCCATGATGCTCGCGATTCGCACGGATTGGGTTCGAAAAGATCTGTCTCGTGGTGGGTCCACATCGGGAACTTCCGAGTTCTATCATCCTGAGCTTCCCGGCACTTCCAAAGTGGTCGTTCATGAATCCTTGGATCAGTTTTCTACCAATGGTGCCTTGGGATCTCCAGAGTTGGCAACAGTCGAAAAAGGACAAAAGCTCTATGAGCTAACGACATCCGTGATCGTGAAGTTCCTTTTGGAGTTTTCCAAATGGGAGCGCCGACCCGAGGGCAAAAATTTTAATAAATGAAAAACAAATTTCAATTCTTCGATCTCGAAGGAAAAACCTTACTCATCACCGGTATCACACGCGGTATCGGAAAAGCCTTACTACCGGAGCTTCTCGGACAGGGACTGAAACTTGTGCTGGTAAGCCGCGGCAAGGATAGAATTCAGGCGATTTGCAATGAAATCGGAGCGGATGAAACCAAAGTCACAATCTTTGACTGTGACCTGGGTGATCCTGCTGCTGTCGAAGCAACTGGAAATCAAATTTTGGAAAGTGGTATTCCTATCGATGCGGTTTTGCATAATGCAGCCATCGATCCTCGCAAAGGCTTTGGAATCGCGGACCTCGCGTTTTGGCAGAATGTCTTTCAGGTAAATGTTTTTTCTGCCGTGACTCTTACAAGGCAATTGCTGCCTGTTTTGCGGAAGAGCAAGCATGGCCGTATCATATTCACGGGTTCTGTTGTGTATGAACTCGGAGTCGGTGCTTTGACGACTTACGCCGCATCAAAAGGTGCCATTAGTGGCATTACCCGCTCGCTTGCCCATGAGTTGAAGGGGACTTCGATCACCGTAAACTGTGTGGTTCCTGGTGCGATTACCGTCGAAAAAGAAAATCTCTCGGATGCGGACACTCAAAGAGTTATTGAATGGCAAACAGTCGGTCGCAGATTGGTTCCCTTGGATCTGCTGGGTCCGATTTGTTTACTATTGAGTGACGCCAGTTCAGCCATGACGGCGCAGTCCATTGTAGTGGATGGCGGAATCATGCATCCTATCGCCGATGCCGGAGTGCAGGAGCAACTTATAAACTGACCTCTGCGAAAGACTACGTCCTATGAATTCAGCTGAACTAATAATAGATGCTAAAGCTGGTCTGGGCGAAGGCTCCATCTGGCATTCCCGACAAAATCTTTTGTACTGGATCGATATCATGGTGGGCAAACTACACGCCTACGATCCCGTAACGAAAAAGAACGAGACCTTTGAAGTAGGACAATATATCGGGACAGTGGTACCTAGTCGGACGGATGCCATGTTCATGGCATTGCATCACGGATTTGCGCGGATGGATTTTCCGAGCAAGAAAGTTACGATGATTGCAGACCCTGAGTCGGATCATCCAAATATTCGATTCAACGATGGGAAGTGCGATCCCGCCGGACGTTTCTGGGCGGGAACGATGGAACTGAAGGCAGAGCCTAAAGCGGCGAAGCTATACTGCCTCGATGCGGATCTGAACGTGCGAAAAATGCTGGACGATGTGACCATTTCAAACGGCATCGTCTGGAGCATGGATCACAAAACCATGTATTATATCGATACGGTGACAAAACGCGTTGATGCGTTTGATTACGATCTTTCCGAAGGAACCATCCACAATCGACGAACGGCGGTAACCATTCCCGACGGACAAGGCTTTCCGGATGGCATGACGATTGATGCCGAAGGGATGCTCTGGATTGCCCATTGGGGCGGCGGATGTGTGACGTGCTGTAATCCGCGCGATGGCAAATTACTGCAAACTATTCGTGTGCCTGCTTCGCAGGTGACCTCCTGTGCGTTTGGAGGGCCGGACTTGAATCACCTCTATATCACAAGTGCGAGGGATTCTCTTACGGAAGCGCAATTGGCTAACGAGCCGCATGCAGGCGGGTTGTTTTGCGTGGAAGTAGATACAAAGGGAATCAAAGCTTACGAATTTGCGGGGTAGTTTCAGGCCGACTGGTTAAAGCCAGCCTGAAACCCCACAAGTAAGCTGCTTAGCCCTTCATCTTGGCGAAAGCATGGGAAGATTTCTCAAGCGTCTCATCGATATCGGAATCGGTGATTGCGAGTGAAACAAACCAGAGCCCACGCTCGATGGCGCGGACGCCTTCGTCGAGGAGACGCTCACGCATCGTTGTCCACTTGGCCTTGTCTCCCGTGAGAGCGGCTTCGCGATAGTTTGTCGGAGCTTTCTCGAGATCGACTCCCACCTGAAATGCTGGTCCTGGCCCATAAGGAAGGATATCGATCCCCTGTTCCTGAGCCTTTTCCTTCAGCCCGGTCATGAGACGCTGTGCCCGCTTGCGAAGCGCAGGAACGAAATCGCCGTGGTCCGTCAATACCTCGAGCGTCGCCTTGGCGGCTGCGAGGCAAAGAGGATTGCCGTTTAGAGTACCGGCATGGACGACTTTGCCATTGGCGATCAGATCCATAAGCGACAGCTTTCCGCCGAGTGCAGCGAAAGGCATTCCGTTTGCGATCGCTTTGCCAAATACGCAAAGATCCGGACGCACGCCACTCCAACCTTCCGCTCCGGCCATACCGAATCGGAAACCGGTGATGGTTTCGTCAAAAATCAAAACACAACCGTGTTTATCCGCCAGTTCGCGAAGCTTCTTGAGGAATCCTTCTTTAGGCTCGATGCATCCCGAGTTGCACATGAGAGGTTCGCAGATAATTCCCGCGATGTCCTTACCATGCTTTTCAAAAATACTATCCAGTAATTCGATATTATTCCATTGCGCCAGGACCTGGTGCTTCGAGAGCTCTGTCGGTACGCCCTGACTTGGATGACCAAAATTTGGCTCCTCAATCGTGCCCCATTTATCGGGAGCAGATGCAAACCCAATCAGACCTTCATCACCCCAACCGTGATAGTGTCCTTCAAAACGGAGCATCTTCATGCGACCCGTGGAGGCACGTGCAAGACGAAGTACTGCGATGAGTGCCTCGGTTGCGGAGTTCGAAAATCGGATGCGCTCACATGCAGGAACATTTTTCTGCATGATTTCAGCGACATCGATTTCCAATTCAGATTGTGCCGCCCAATGCGTTCCTTTTTCCGCCTGCGCGCGAATCGCTTCGACAACATGAGGGTGGGAATGACCGACGAGGATTGCACCCTGTCCGATTTGGTAATCGATATAGTTATTTCCATCCACATCAAAAAGGCGGCTGCCTTTTCCGTGGGTGAAATAAAGTGGATAGGGTTTTTCCAGTTTACGAATGCCTGAGTTTACACCACCTGCTATGGAGTGTGTTGCCCGCTCGAAAAGAGCGGCTGATTTTGCGTATCGATTTTCCATGTTAATCTTTCTTAAGCTTTAATTTTCACCGCGATCGCTTCGATTTCGTAGCGCAGTGACGGTGGAAGACAGTTGATAATCGTGGTGCGGGCCGGATAAGGCGTTTTGAAATATTCCTTATAGAGCGTTTGATATTGAGGTAGATCGCTTTCATCGCGAACGTAGTTACGTGTCTGTATGACGTGTGCAAAATCGCTACCGGCATCACGCAAAATTTGTCCAAGGTTTTCCAATGAGCGGCGGAACTCTTCTTCAAAGGTTCCGGAAACAATGGCGCCTGCTTTATCGACCGAGGCCTGACCCGAAATGAAGATCAAGTCGCCGTATTGCACAGCAGGACTGAATGGCAGGTGGGACACCGGGGTGTTTTTATCGCGTGGGTATTCTATTTTTGACATAAGAGTTTTTATTTGAGGATTAATTTTTGCTGACAGGGTCTAGTGGGAAAACAGGTCTTCGGATATTTTTATACGAAAGGGACTGAAGATTGCTGGTGCAGGGACCGGGAGTTTGAACCCAATAACTCGCTTTGGTAATGGGATCGTATGCCTGACGATGTGCGACAGCGGCTTTGACGCCGATAATGGATAGAGAGGAGGGGTCAACACCTTGACTGCGCCATTGTCCAAGATCCATCGGTGCGCTGCGAAGACTGGTTAGTAGAATGGTAATACCTTCCGACTCGACGACCGCACAGGGACCCATGGCGATATTTACGCCGCCCATGGTGGCCGCATGGCTATGACGATCTTCCAGAACATAATTGCCATCCGTAAGACGAATCAACTTTGCTTTAAAAGAAACCGGTCCAGGATCGCCGGAAAAAGTTTTTCCCCCCACGCGCAAATCATGAGTGCTTCCAATCGTTTTATCCTGAAGATAAGCGACTGTTTCTGGATCATTGATAACAACACCGGCGGCTGAAACTTTTTTGAGCAATAGCATGCGAAGAATTGCCGTGCCATCGCCGGGAGTGCCACCACCGATGTTGTCGGCAGGCTCCACAAGGCAAGTTGGATAAAGGTTTTTAGAAAGCGCATCATCGAGCGCGGCTTCGAGGGGCCATTCTTTTGGAAGTCCAAGTTCCTTTTGCGCTTCGGTCGCTTCTTGAAATTTGGCGCTGAGAGTGCTGAGACGTTCGTTCGAAACTTCGCGTGGATCGTAAACAATGGTAAAGGAAACGCCGGTATCTGGAGTGTCGGCATGGGCAAAGCCTGCAAATACATTAATGGCTTTGACGCCAGCACGCTCTTCCTCTCGTGCCATCGCTTCCAAAGTCTTCATCGGAGCAGCAGCAGTAGCGGTACCTGTTGCAGGCCAGACGATATCTGTTTTTACATAGTGAGATTGCAGGCGGGCGCCTGTCTCAAAAGTTTCCTGCATGAGGCGAGCGGCACGCACGCCGGTTTCCGCGCCATCGGTATGCGGGTTTTCGCGATAAGCGAGCAAAGCATTGGAATTTTCCGTCATCACGGGAGTGATGTTGCCATGCAGATCGAGGACTCCGAATATCGGCAAATCGGAAAGATTGGCATCCTTGCGAATCCGTGAAAGCAATTCGCCCTCTACATCCAAAATACCCGGCACAACCATGGCGCCATGCAAAACGAGAAATATTGCATCGAGATTTTTTGCCTCCGATGAAGCGGCTGATGCAAAAAACTCTTTAAAGAAAAGATCGGCGACATCTTTTGTCGCGGCGGCGCCGGGAGTTCCCCGCATATCAATCGTCGGAATAATTTCCCAGTTGTGAAGTTTTGCTTCCTGTAGAAAAGCTCCGAGCGGAGAGCCGTCTCCTTCTTTGGAAAACAGTTCCTGTCCGCGTGACACGGAAAAATCCTTAAGCGCCATGTGACCAGGGGCAAAAGTATTTGTCTCGTGGAAAAGTCCCGCAAGGAGAATGCGTTTCTGTTGTGTGGTGGTCGCCATCGGATTCAAATTTTAAGCCATTCCCTTTGTGCCTTTGGCCAGGGTTTTCAATCGTTTGAGGATTTGTGTCTTCCTCGTCGCAGTAAGGCGTTGCACGGGAATCGCGATGCTGATCGCGGCCTGTGGAAATCCGACGTTTTTTAAATTAATGGCGAAGCAGGACACCCCTTCGACGGTTTCCTCTACTTCCTCTGCTACTCCGGTAAGGCGGGTTTTAGAAATTTTACGGATCAAATCTGCTTTTGTGCGAACACTTGTGGATGTCTGACGAATCAAGGTCGTCTTGTTTATCAGGCGGTCGAGTTCCTTGTCGGTTAAGCCGGCGGTGATCGCGCGTCCTAATGCGGTGGAATAGTAAGGATCGCTTTTGCCCGGAATAGCGATGTAGCGCAGGGCTTTGGTCGTTTCTATAAATTCCAAATAGAGAACGGATTGTCCTGACAGGACGCCGAGATTCACCGTTTCATTGAATTCCTCATTAAGCTGCTCCAGCAGAGGGCGAGTTGCCGCCTTTAGCATGGCATTGGGATCAGACACCGCCAGCTTGGATACCCGGGGCCCCATGAGATAATTGCGGCTTCCAGAAGGCCGTTCCACATATCCCAACCCCTGAAGAGAGCGCAAAAGACGATACGTTGTCGGCTTGGGAAGGCGCGCCGCCTGGGTCACTTCCTGTAGGGACGCAGAGCGGCCAGTCGAAGCGAGATACTCCAATACCGCAAAAGTCTTTTCAACAACAGGGATGCTCATAAATGTAAATAAATCAAAAATTTTTATTTCATCAAATGAAATTATTATTTTATATTACAAAACTATGGAAAGCCCATTAATTGATGTCCACACGCATGTAGGGGTAGAGATACAGTTTTGGTTACAGGGACATTATCCCTATGCTCAGGATTGGCCGACACTGGTACGGTTGGGAACCAAACACCAAATCGGTCGATTTGTGGTGTTTCCCATGCCGAGCAATCTTTCGGTGAATCTTACAGAGTTGAAAAAGGGGAATGTGGTCAAAAAGGACGCCTTGGAGAACGTTCCCTACGCTTTCGAGAATCGTCGCCTCATGGTGGAAATTGAAAATTATTTCCCGGAGCTGTCCGCTAAAGCCTTGCCGTTTTGGATGTTTGATCCCAGCCATGAGCAAAAGGCACAGGTCGCGGCGCTCCGTGCGCTGGGTGAGGAATTTCGCTGTTACGGCCTGAAAACGCAGCCGACTTTTCTTAAATCTCCGATCCTGGATTTATTGTCCGAAGGGGAATGCATTCTGGATTTTGCGGAGGAAAAGGGATTGCCATTTACCATTCACAGTAGCATTCATCCCGAAGACCCATGGTCGCAGGTGAAAGACATTCTTACGGTAATCGAAGCGCGTCCGGGTATCCGGTTTTGTGTCGCGCACTCCTGCCGCTTTGACAAGCCGAGCCTGGATCGTGTGGCGGAACTTCCGAATGCATGGTTTGATTGCTCTGCGCATCGCATTGCATGTGTCCTCGGGGCGCAGAATCATCCTTCTGCGGCTCCTGCGGCAACGCGGTTTGCCAGCGATTACCGCGATCCGAAAGTCGTCCTGCATGATTTGGCAAAAGCTTATCCCACGAAACTCATGTGGGGTAGTGACGCTCCCTTTGATTCCTATATAGACGAGCACCTTCAGCTTCGTAGTAGTTACGATGAAGAGGCGGAGGCTTTGTTTGCTCTGGATAAAGAAACTGTCCATGCCATTGCGAGTAGAAACATCCTGAAATTTCTTAACATACCATCCTAATGAATAGTTTTAGTCTTAAAGACAGGCACGCATTGGTTACCGGTTCCACACGTGGAATTGGTCTGGCCGTGGCAAACGCCATACACGAAGCGGGCGCATCAATCATCCAGCATGGCCGGGCCGAGCCCGAGATAAAAGGGAATCACCTTTTGAAGGTGGATCTTTCCAAAACGGGCGCATCGCTTGATCTCATCGAACAGGCTTTTGCTCATCAGCCGGATTTGGATTTGCTCGTTTGCAATGCGGGAAGCTTTTACGACGTTCCATTTCTCGAAATGGATGAGGAAAAGTTTGAAAAAACCTTCCACTTGAATGTGCAGCAAACGTATTTTCTGATCCAGGCTTTCGCCCGGAAACTGGTTGAAAGAAAACGTCCTGGAGCGGTGGTGATCATCAGTTCGACAAACGGATTTCACGCGGAGGAGGATTCCACCGCGTATGACTGTTCAAAGGGCGCGCTTGTCATGATGACGCGATCCGTGGCGATGGCGCTTGCTCCGCATGATATTCGGGTTAATGCAGTCGCTCCCGGTTTGATTTATACACCGCTGACCTCATGGCTGAATACGAAGCCGGATGTTGTGGAGCATTATGAAAAGAAAATTCTCACGCGCAAAATCGGAGAGGCGCAGGATTGTGCCGGCATTTGTGCCTTTTTGTGCAGCGATGCTGCGAAATATATCATCGGCCAAACAATTGTGGTCGATGGGGGACTTACCGTAGGACAGATTGGACGTTTATAGAATGACACAGGAAGCCATTACTCATATTGATCAAATTCCGACACCAGCGGTATTGATCGAAACGCGCAAGCTTGAGCAAAACCTCCGCGCCATGCAGGCGCATTGTGAGAAGGGTGGAGCAGAACTCTGGCCGCATTGCAAAACGCATAAGCTGGTGCCGATTCTGCAGCGGCAACTCGCTCATGGCGCACAGGGAGCGACTTGCGCAAAACTCAGCGAAGCGGAAGCGCTTTTGCCTTCGGGAGTTCGCCGTATTTTTGTCGCACACTCGCTGGCATTTCCATTGATCGGCCCTCGTGT
>JBDTJR010000055.1:0-9393 GCA_039935735.1 Chthoniobacterales bacterium
TTTAAGATGAATTTCTGCAGACGTTCGGCCGCAGTGATTGGGTAATACTCCGTTCAAATCGAGTGAGGATGCTTTTTCCAGACTGGCAGCGAAATATTGTGGGCAATCGTTATAAATAGCCGAGGGAAGATAAGAAAATCTTCCATAACTGGCAAAAAGGTCGCCACAAAAAAGAATCTTTTCCGACTCAATATAAAAACTGCAGTGGCCTATGGTATGTCCCGGAAGATGAATTACAGAAAGACCACCGAAGATGGGAAGCGTCTCGCCATCATGAAGCCATCGATCAATACCAAACGGACGAAAATTTAAAAGGCGTTTCCCCGTTGCTTCCATAAGGCCGCAAACGCGTGAAAGTCCCTTATAAGGATATTGACCGGAAAAATGCTCTCCATCTAAAAGCGGTCCCGCAACCCATGCACCTGTCGTTTTCATCAATGAAGAAACATTAAGAACATGATCAAGGTGGCCATGCGTAAGCAGGATGCCGCAAATGGGCAGATGGCTCCACCCTTGACTGCCAAGAACACGTTTTAAAAACCACAGTCCTCCAATAAATCCTGCATCAATAAGGTACAAACCTTTCTCCCAGCGTAGAACATAAAAACTTACACCAGGAGTTCGAACCTGCAGGATGTCATTCATCGCGCTCCATACACACTAAGAAGCACCAATACTGCAGGAATTAAAATTCCCCCTGTAAGGCAAAGTGCGGCAACTCGTCCCCGACCGTACTTGAAGGCTAGCACAACTCCTAGAACAATGGTGAAAAGGAGGCTTAGCGTTGCGGCGATGACAAAGTATTTCATTGGCAGCGAAGACCATGTCGCCACTCCGACATGATTCACTCCTTTACTGGTATGAATAGTGGAAAGTTTAGCGAGAAAAGCTGCAATCCCATCGCCTTTTGAGGATTGAAAATGAAAGGTTTGCCAGAGTCCGGATATCGCGAAGAAAACCACCATGGGGGCAAATGTACAACCAAGATAGAGGTGTATAGAGCGCAGAGTTTTCATGGAGCGGTTATTGGTAATATAAACAAAAGCCTTCTCACCTGTTATAATGTCGGATTCGTCTTGGGCTTCCCGCAATAAGGACACAAAACAACCATGGTGGAAATCCCTCGCCCGCAACTTTGGCATTTACAGGAACGATTGGAGCGGCGTTTACGTTTGGTCCGTGGGCGCATGAAGAGCCAAACAATGATGCTTAACGGCCACGCGAGAATGGCGACAAGGAGGAGGACCTTAATAGAGTTTCTTCCACGCTTTCGGGCATCATCATAGGCCCAATACAAGCTCGTAAAATAAAAAATCACGACGATACCCACTGCCATTTGGGTAAAGACATCGCTCAGCATTCCAAAATTATCCATGGCGCCAAGTCTTTCGTGTGGATTTGCACATGGATGAGAAAGCAGAGTTACACCTGTTCACGGTATTGGATAGAGATCGTTTTAAAGCAGAAACCGAGCATATTTTTCTAGCTCTTTTGTGAGAGAAGAGTACGCGCCATGGCTCCCGCACGCTGGAGAACGAGATAACCAAGGAATACTTGCAGCGCGGATCCGATAATCTCGATAATCTGATGGGAGGCCGCACCCTGCGGGCTTTGAAGGCTTTGCATGATATAAATGAGGTCTCTCACAAATTTCGGGACACTTTCGAGAAGGATGTAAACGCCTACGCCCACGAGAACAACATACAGTAGAGAGGCAGTGGGAATTTGCGGACTTTCGCCATCGACTTCTCCTACATGCAGCACGTTGGCGATGGCTTCCGTCCGGCAAAGCAGCAGGAACGCGAAAACAAACTGGAAGAGAATCGGGACGCTGATGGAAGCATAAGACCATACAGAAGCACTTTTTTGTGCGGACAATGACAAAATGAAGAAACCAAGTTGGCTGATCCATAAACATGCCCAGTAAAAAACTAATACGCCAAGGAGCTTGAGGCCGATGATAAATAAACTTCGCATGGAATAAAAAATTTTATTCCTTTTCCCTCATAAGAGCAATCCCCGAAAATCGCAGTAGTGAAAGTATTTTATGCATAAATGGCATCTCTCTTATTACGTTGTTTCAGAGTATTGCGCTGGCGCGATGCCGAAAACGTCGAGATGGCGCGCAGCCGTGTCATAGTGCTCGATAGATATCCATACTGCTGAATAAATATTTTCCGAACTGACGTGCAGCGAGAGGAGTTTTCTTCCACTTCCACAGGACCGCTTATGAATTTCTTCAAATTGCTCGCGAGTTCTTGCGCTCCGCACCTCATAGGTAGCACTGGCTGGCGGGTTCCAGAAAATGGCACGTCGACCTTTTTCCTGCGAGGCCTCGACATATAGCGAATGCAGGCCGGTGCTCTTCGAAAAATCGACTATCGCCTGAAATAAATCGCGGGATACCCAGCGGCAGAAGCTGCGTTCGCGAAGAGATTCACTGTCACCGTTTTGTAATTTAGAGGGAATGGGTTCTTTACTCATAATGGGTGGGACTTACTACGGCTGAAAGTTTAAGCCAATGGGGTCAATATCGTCCATTGCATTTCCGTCACGTATTGCGTGTTGAGTTTCCGAGGGAGATACGCTATGAGCGAACTGTCGAGTATGGAAACCACTCCCACCCCTCTCCTTTCTGTTCATGAGCTTTATAAGAGCTTTGATGAAACACCGATCCTGCACGGTGTAAGTCTCGATGTGGAAAAGGGCGATCTAGTTTCGATTATCGGCCCCTCTGGTTGTGGGAAAAGCACGTTTTTGCGATGTATGAATTTCCTCGAAATCCCCGATGCAGGACGTATTTCCATCGCCGGGGTCACCATTGATTGCCAGGGCATGGAAGATGCGCCGCCGCAGGACCTGCAAAAGCGCGCACATGAACTCCGCCAACAGGTCGGCATGGTCTTCCAGCAATTCAATCTCTTTCCACATCGCACGATTCTAGAAAATACCATGCTAGCCCCGATGGTGACGCGCGGCATCACGCGCGAGACAGCACGTGAAAATGGTTTGCGACTCCTGGAAAAGGTGGGGCTCACCACACTCGCAGACCGCTACCCTGCACAAATATCCGGTGGCCAGCAGCAACGAGCCGCGATCGCGCGTGCGCTTGCGATGAACCCGAAGGTCATGCTTTACGATGAACCGACGAGCGCGCTCGATCCCGGACTGGTTGATGAGGTGCTCAAAGTCATGAAAGATCTCGATGCTGAAGGAATGACCCAGATCATTGTGACGCATGAAATGCGGTTTGCGCGCGATGCAAGTGATTACATCGTTTACATGGAAGGCGGAAATATCGTGGAGATTTCCGACGAAGACGAAATTTTCGAGAATCCGAAAGATGAGCGAACACGGCAGTTTCTGAGGAAGTTCATATGATGCGCAAACTCCTTCTATTGCTCGGTCTCTTTATGTTATCTGCGTTGGCATTGCGCGCAGAACAGCCCGTGCTTCGCTGGTCGGCTGATGCAAACAGCAATGCGCCCTATGCCTTCTATGGTAAGGACAACAAGCTCACAGGTTTCGAATATGAAATCATCCAGGCCATTGCGAAACACATGGGACGCAGGGCCAAGCTTATACAAAATGACTGGGACGGCCTGATTCCCGGACTTGGCCGCGATCTGTATGATTGCGTGATCTGCGGCATTGAGATCACACCCGAAAGAGCGAAGGAAGTGCTTTTTAGTAATCCCTACTATGTCACGTTCGAGCAGTTTGTGAATCGACGCGGGACGCCACCCATCTCCTCGCTTGCGCAACTTAGCGGCGAGCAAATCGGTACTCTGAACCAGACTGCGGCGCTGAGAATGCTGGAAGAGACACCCGGCGTCATCGCCAAGACATATACGCAAGAGGTAAATGCCTATCAGGATGTGGCAAACGGCCGGATCTTTGGCGTGCTGCTGGATTACCCGATTGCGAAGTTTTACGCCACGCCGAATCCCGAGTTGCAATTCAGCGGTCCCCCATTAGGGCAAGTCGTCTATGGCATTGCAATGAAGAAGGGAAATACCGAGTTGCAGCGTCAGATCAATGCCGCACTGGCTGAGGTAATCGCGAGCGGAGAGATGAGAGATATTCTTTCCCGCTGGGGATTGTGGACGAATACCGTGGCAGGAGCGTTTGGGCAACCGGAGGCGCCATCACTACCAGATACGGCCTACAAGGCTTTCTATGCAGCACACACCGAAAAGGTGAGTTTCTGGAAACGTATAGTAAGGTATGCGGAGTTTTGGCCGCTTCTACTGAAAGGTGCGGTGATGACGTTGGAGGTTTCCATTGCCGGTATGGCGTTGGCAATTATTGTGGGATTTACACTCGCGATCATGCGCGTGTTCGGAGCATGGCCGTTGCGCTGGCTGGCAACGCTCTACATCGAGCTTGTGCGTGGGACACCGTTATTGATTCAACTCTACATTATTTTTTACGGATTACCGAATATCGGGATTAATCTATCCCCTATCATCGCGGGTATTCTCGGTCTGGGGCTGAACTATGCGGCTTACGAAGCGGAGAACTATCGTGCCGGTCTGCATGCCGTACCGCGCGGCCAGATGGAAGCGGCGCGCGCGCTGGGAATGACCCATATTCAAGGCTTACGATGGGTAGTAATTCCACAATCTTTCCGTCTCGTCCTGCCTCCGGTGACAAATGACTTCATTTCGCTATTAAAGGATTCCTCGCTCGTCTCGATGGTTACCCTCCTCGATCTCACCGGTGCATATAATCGTATTGCGACGCAAACTTTCGATTACTTCGGCACAGGCTTACTCGTTGCAGCGATCTATCTGTTGATCGGCCTGCCCTTTGTGCGGCTCGCGCGCTACACGGAAGAAAGTCTCGCGGTGGATCAGCGACGTCCGAATCAAAAGCCAGGCCTGTTTCGTCGTCCCGCATTCGCGAGGATTCGTCGCAAAGCCTGATTACGGTTTGGTACCTACTCGCCGGAAAAATCCTGTAGCGCTTGCTGAAAGGCATCAAAAACAGCTGGGACACGCAACTTCTCGATTGCGTCGATAACTTGAGGATCCGCGTCGTCACCCCGCATCCTATTCACCATCGTCGTGATCGACCTTTCCCGCAGCTCTTTGGGGATCATTGTAAGCGTCTCGATCCACTCCATGAGTAGAACGGATTCCGCACAGGCGCGGACCAGATATGTCTGCGTATCGGTAATCTCAGGCATACAACGAGGGGGTTCCTCTTAAAATCTTCCTTTAGTGGACGTTTTGCAACGAATTCCTTCACTCTACCCTGTAGAAAATCCGAAAAAGATGGGTTTCATTATATCATTCGGATAATTTCACCGCATCTTACATGAAGTTCGCAAAGCCGTCCGTCTTCCATTTCTCTCGTATTATTTTGCTCGTGGGGGCGACTTTCATGTTGCATGCACCGATTGTGCAAGCGGCAGGGCCACGCGTCGCATCACCGGGACCCGGAATGTTTTATCACGGTGTATATCCCGGCGGAAAATCCGGCGAAGAGGACGATCTCACGCTTGTGGATTTACAGTCTTATGAAAAAACCGTGGGCGCGAAAGCCGCATGGGTTTATTTTTCCGATAACTGGTATGTCGATCGAAAGTTCCCACTCGGAACTGCGACATGGATTCGCGATGCCGGATCATTGCCATTCATTCGTCTGATGCTGCGCTCGAAGGACCATAAGATCGGACACGGCGAAAAAGTGTTTACCCTTCAAAATATCATCGATGGAAAATACGACACCGACCTGACCGCATGGGGTGAGGCTGCGAAAAAATTCGGCACTCCGCTAATGGTAGAATACGGAACCGAGGTAAATGCGGACTGGTTTGGATGGAATGGCCGATTCCACGGCGGCGGCAAACACGAAATGGTAAATGGAAAGAGCGTCCCCATCGGCCCAGCGCGGTTCGTGCTCGCATACCGCCATATCGTCGAGACGATCCGACATACCGGCGCTGATAATATCACCTGGGTATTTCATCTCGATGTCACGGATTCTCCCGAGCACGCGTGGAATGTCTTCGAAAACTACTACCCCGGAAACGATATTGTCGACTGGATCGCCGTAAGTTGTTACGGCGCATTGACACCAAAAGATCCAGAAGAAGAGAAAGTGAGTTTTCGCGAAAAATTCGATCCCGTATATCCCCGCATTGAAAAACTTGCGCCTGACAAGCCGCTCATGATCGCAGAGTTCGGTTTCACCGCCGGTTTCCCTTACGGCAAACCCGCCCCATGGGCCAAAGCCGCGCTACACGATATCCTCTCAGGCCGCTGGCCCGCCGTCCGCGCCTTCTCCTGGTGGAACGAACGCTGGGAAAACGGCGGCGGTCACAAACACGACACCACCATGCGTGTGCAGGACATTCCCGAGTTACGTACCGTCTTTGTAGAGACCCTCCGCGAAAACAAGTCAAAGATATTGGATCGCGTCAAAATTCTGCAAACACCTTAGCACAGAGTCGCATGTTCACTGCTTGAACATATTGCGATACTCCACGACTGCTGCGCAGATTTGATTGGCGAGTTTTTGCCGATAGGCCGTGGTGCGTGCAAGAGCGGCCTCCTGGGGATTTGTGAGGAATCCACACTCTGCGAGAACTGCGCGGATTTTTGTTTGGCGCAGCACGTAATAACTCGCCTGTTTGGTGCCACGATTAAGCGTGGGGATCGCGATCATTAATTTCCTTTGGATTGCACGGGCGAGCAGGATGTCGCTGGTGGAAGAGTAATAGGTTTCTATACCGTGACCGTCTCTATTCGGCGCCGCATTAAAGTGAATGCTTACGAAAACCGCATCGGGATGCGCATTGGCAATAGCAACGCGTTGCGGCAGGGAAATGAAGGTATCGTCGGAGCGGGTCAGGACGGTCTTGAATCCGGCTTTACGCAAAGCCTTGCTCAAACGCAAAGCCACATCGAGAGCTACATATTTTTCCGGAATAATATTTTGCGGAATCCCTCCCGGATCATGTCCGCCGTGCCCGGCATCGATAATCACGGTGGAAAATGGCCCCGTCGCCCGCTTGGTTACCGTTTGTGGGCGAGGATTTGATTTCGACTTTGATTTTGCCTTTGAATGAGATTTCGA
Organism: Chthoniobacterales bacterium; assembly: GCA_039935735.1. Taxonomy (GTDB): domain Bacteria; phylum Verrucomicrobiota; class Verrucomicrobiia; order Chthoniobacterales; family JBDTJR01; genus JBDTJR01. The sequence continues at coordinate 7,087 of JBDTJR010000055.1, forward strand.
GTGGGACTTTGAATGCGTTTTCGAGTGCGTGGTTGCATTTGCCGGAAAAGCCCCAAGCAGGCATAGCAACAGAACGGCAATAGTTTTTCGAAGGAGAGCCATTTAGTGAATAGCGGTATTTCTAAGCAAATTTGGCAATTATAGCAACAGCATCCAAATCCGATGATTAAGACGACTGATATAAGAGAAAAAACTCTTTCCAGCTCGAAACTTCATCCCAATCTGTAAAAATAATGGAGTCTGTATAAAAGACAGGCGAAAGCACGTTTCGCCTGTCCCCCATTAAAATCAAACGACAACCAACGTCACGGGAATATTACCGCGTGTCGCATGCGAGTAAGGACAGACGATGTGCGCCTTTGCCACGAGATCTTCGACTTTGGCACGATCAAGCTCGGGAACATGAATCGTAAGAGTCACTTCAAGTCCGAAACCGCCGCCATCATCCCGCGCGCCAACTCCGACCTGAGCGGTCACGGTGGCATCCTTGTGGATATGGAGCTTTTCCTGACCCGCGACAAATTTCACCGCGCTGAGAAAACAAGCAGAGTGCCCTGCGCCGTAGAGTTGTTCAGGATTCGTGCCAACGCCGCCAGCGCCGCCGAGTTCCTTTGCAGTGGTGAGACTCACTTCAAGATTGCCGTCGTTGCTTTTGGATTTTCCATCGCGTCCGCCGGTGGAGGTAACTTCTGTGGTATAGAGGGCTTTCATGGTGATTAATTTCTAGTGGAGGTTTTTGCGGGGATTAAAATTTTGTGTGAGTTTCCTGTCTATCAAACGCTTCAGAAATCGCAAATCCGAATCTAGGGAATTACGATAGTATTCGAAGTAAATTTCAGACTGAAAAGCAATTCCGGATCAATATTCGATTTAGAATTCAGCATTATTCCTTTTTTTGAAATTTTTAGGGTTATGGGATGATCCGGAAATTTCTTTCTAAGAGCAACCAGACTGGCGGATATATCCAAAGAACAGTCATAGTTTGAATGCGGCTTGACCCATAAAGTCCTCGAAGCATCAAGCGCTGTTTGTTTGGCCGTCAAATGACCAGAAGACATCATCTCGCTAATATTCGTAACGAATGTAGTAGTTGAGCCGTCTTTTTCTATTTTCTTATCGCTCTCAGCATTAATCGCGGCGGCATCAAACGCTTTTTTGTCAATGAGCACCTCATACGGAGCATCATTAATAAACCTTATATTAATAATCGTTTTTTCTTTGTCAGAGCTTTTGCCCCCAATGACCATCATGAATGATGACTCAGCGCTTTCATCGGCTTGGGAGTACCCGGGGGAAACGCAACAGGTTAAAATAATCGTCCAAAAGGCGATTATTAATTTGACCCGACTTGCCCTTATGGTTTTCAGCGACGTTAATAACAAGCGCGGAAATACGGACTTATTCATCTCTCCTGCATGAAGAGAGTGGCAGGAAGAATCTACTACTTCTTCTTGGCAGAAAGAGCCTGCTTCGCATTTGCGGCGTCGCGGGCTTTCTGATTGCTGGAGTTTGATTTCGTCTGCTTTTGCGACGCTTGTTTCTGCTTATCCTTCGGAGATTTATCACCCATGATTTCTCTCTTATAGGGATGGCCAGTGCATCCGCATAGGAGATTCGCTTATTCCCCTCTATTCCTACGATGAAACCGCTCAATAAGGCCTTGTCTTAACGCTCCGACGATAATTCACCCACCATTGACTTTCTTCTTCCTTCGTTAGGATTCGTGAGTCAATTAATGCGATATGAGGAACGCCTTCTTTTAAAGTTAACCCGAGCTTTAATAAATAAGGGGCTCCCTTCGAGCATCTAAGCGTCCCTTCTGCTGTGGAATTACTCGTCCACTGCCAAGAGCAGAACCATGCTTTTTTAAGATGTCTGTCATCGGTGTCTCCATTTTTCTCGAAAACCTGACCTTCGATCTTTTCCAAAACATCAATACCCGACATTTCTACCGTCCCTTCTTTCACATTGAGAACGCCAATCTTCCCACCCCATCGACCGATTCGTATAAGCAACAGGACATTTTTCGAATCCGGAGCCCAGATAGCATCAGTTTCATGCGCAGAGTTATCGTAATTCACCACGCCGATACACGTCATCTTTTTGCCCTCCATTAAAATCAAAGCGCAGGGTTCGATCTGCCAGGACTCTGGAGGAATCTGCGAGGATTCGCCGATAAAAGTATCAAAGGCGCGGGCGTAAAGCGTGATTTTTTGATTCGGAGAAACCCATGTCTTATCAGGGGTCTCATCAGCAGGATCAGCCCACAAAGTCAGTTGTGTAATGCACTGAAGGACGAAAACCGAA
>JBDTJR010000056.1:0-6842 GCA_039935735.1 Chthoniobacterales bacterium
TACCGTCGAGGCTGCGCCACGGCCGACATAGACCGCAGTCGCATTGATGGTGTTGCTCCGGCCAAGATATAAGGTCGATGGCCCATCTGTGGAGACCTGACTATTCGTGCTGGCGGAACCCACAGCAAATGTCCCCGCCGTAATGGTATTGGTATCCGCCAGAGTTACCGTGCTGGCGCTTCCCTGAGCATTGGAGGTAACGGTAGGATTGGAGCCTACCAAAAAACTACCCGTACTACCCAGGCCTGCAGAAAAGGTAGCTAAATCCCCCATGTCGAAAACCGTGGTGGAAACTACATTGGATCCAAAATTAATATTTCCCAATACGACTACTCCGCCTGACTGGGAGACATTGAGAGCTCCTGCCCCTTTGATGACTGCTTTCGTGGTAGTAACTCCCGCCTGATTCAAGCCTACGGTAAATACATTCGTCGCGCCACCCACACTCAGGGTCGCGCCTGTCAGGATTTCGGTGACCTGATAATTCGTCGCACTGTTATACCCATAGGTCAGGGAATTAATGGAGACATTCTGATTCACCGTATTGGTGACGGTGGAAGAAGAAGTGGTCGATCCTGTGGCGGTAAAAGTGACGTCATTTCCAGCCGGAGTGACATCTCCGGTCCAGTTTTGAAACGTGCTCGTCATCCAGTTGGTGACGGGAGCCTCGCCCGCATCCCATGTGATGGAAGCGGCATGGAGCGTTGTCACACCTATCGAAATGACTAAACAGGTAAGCCAGTGAATGAGGCGGGATTGAAGTTTTAAACGGGGATTTGTGATCATGTGGATATCAGGGGTGAATGTTTTTGAGAACATTGGGGGAGACATATGAACTTCTGTTTTTTACGGCCATTTAGCACAAGAGTCAAAATAATAATTAATACGTATCAATATCTGTATAAATGCAAACAGATCTAAATAATTAATACGAATTAAATTGTAATTATAAATGACTAGGAAAATACAGCAATTAACCATGAAATGCTTGGAAAAAACGGCTATCATGGTGGACTCACATTGGCTTTGAGGGACGCTAGATCTACTAGGAATCCGAACCTACTTCCCTTGTCGGCTTATTCTGGCACCTTTGCGATCCAGATGGGAATGACATGACGCGCAATCCCAGCCACCCAATATCGTCTGTTTAAATGACGATGGCTTCCTGAATCGGGCAACCTCACATTACAAACTGAACAGAATTGCCGTGGGGAAAAAAAAGCAAAAATCAAAACCGCGCCGAAGCCCGTAACTCCTCCAAACAAGACAGAATACAAATGACTCGAAAGCGTATTACTCCAGGTGTGCATGATTTTTGTCTGAAGAAAACTCGTTACTAGAATCCATGCAATGAGTGCCAGAGCCATTGAGAGATAGTGTAGAAAAATCTTCATGATCTAATGACTCTTCAATGCTTACTCGTTCCTTTTCCATTCGCCCACCACACTTCCACCGCACCTGCGATGAATGCTGCCTGGAGACGCCGGGTCTCTTCATTATAATGGACGTGATCGACAAGCCCTTGAGGCAGCATTTTTTCTGTAAAACTGTATAGATCAATCGACTCGATGCCTGCTCTCTTCATAATTTCATCCGCAATCCGGTTATAGGAAACAAGGTCGGCATTATAGCGCTTAAAGACTTTATTTATTTCATTATGCACTGCATCCACCACCGGCGTGCTGCGAACCCATAGCACTTCAACTCCCAAAAGCCGCGTCTCCTCCACGATCTTCTCGAGATACATTACATACTCCTCCGGAGACTTCTGCTGCTTTCCAGCCTCAGTATTCCACTTGATGTCGTGTAGTCCGCAATTCAACAAAAGCACATCCTCACGAATCGGATCACCGGCCACACGCCTTGTAGCGAGATAGTCATACACCATCTTCGAATCCCCACCATTAGCCCCCTCAGGATTATCAAGATTTATAAGTGAATTCGCCCCGCCATGGTCACGCTTCCTATCGTAGTGAAATTTCCCCTTCAGAAACGTTTCAAGATAGGGGCCATACTGGATCGAAATGCTATCGCCGATGACAAAGAGAGAAGGTAGTTTACCGCTCTCCTCGGAGACGGATGCGTGAATATTCGCGGTCATTCAAAACAACAGTTACGCTTTTAACATCGAGTCGAAAAGAAAGGATTTATTTCAAAGGTGTGGCAAAATGCGCATCTCTAGTGCCGATCCGTAAAATCCTGTAGCCGTTCCTAGGAAATGGTAAGACCTGATGGTTGATGGTATCCGAGTAAAATAAGCCCAGCCAAAATGGAGATTCATGGCTGCCGCATAAAATTAGGACTGTGACCTTGCAGCCTCGCGCCCTCGAAGATTATTCTCTTACCGTGGGAATATTCGGTGGCAATGCCGCAGACGAGTGCTTTCAATACCGACTGGAATAAAATGAAAAAATACTTTTTGAACGTCTTTTGTGCTTCTGCGGTGGCCTGTCTTTTTTCGATGGGGTCTGCTTTTGCGGGTTCGGCGGATCTGGTGGTGATTGGCAATATTCGAACCATGGATAAGAAGATGCCCGTGGCTGAGGCGCTGGCCGTCGAGACAGGGAAGATCGTCTATGTGGGCGACGTGAAGGGCGCACGCGAACGACTGTCTGCCAAGGGAAAAGTCATCCAGCTTGGGCCGAAGGAAATGCTTCTGCCGGGATTCATCGATTCGCATGTGCATCCGTTTTTGGCCGGGATGAAAGCGCAGGGATTGGTGATCGATCAACCGGAAAGCAAGGAAGCGTTGCTCGCCTCGATCTCGGCCTATGCGAAGGCGCATCGGGACTTGAAGTGGATCATCGGGAACGGCTGGCCACCCACCATTTCTCCGACGCTTGAGGAACTGGATGCGGTGACAGATGGCCGTCCGGCTCCTTCCACGGTCAGGATGCGCATTCGGCGTGGGTGAATTCCAGGGCTTTGAAAACCGCCGGGATCGACAAGTCCACAATCGACCCCGAGTTGGGAAGAATTGACCGCGACAGCAAAACCGGAGAGGCAACGGGAGCGCTGAGGGAAACAGCGGTGGGTTTGGTCGAAAAGCATGTCCCACCTCCGACGCCGGAGGATATGGAGGCTGCATTGCGATACGCGCAATCCCATCTCCATTCGCTCGGTGTCACTTCTATTTTGGATGCCAATGTCTCTCCGGCGATGCTTGAAGCCTACCAGCGTGCGCAATCGTCGGGCATTCTGACGCTGAAGGTCGTCGCGGCATTGGCAACCGATCCTACCAAACCTATGGACCAGGTGGACGAGATGGTCCGGTTACGAAAGCAGTTTTCCAACGGTCGGGTGACTGTCGGTACGGCTAAGATTTTTGTCGATGGTGTCCTGGAAGGGAAGACGGCGGCGTTGCTGGAGCCTTACGAAGGCACGGACTACAAGGGGTTTATGAATTGGAATGCCCGGCAATTATCCGATATCGTGACACGCCTTGATAAGCAGGGCTTCCAGGTTTACATGCACGCGATCGGCGACGCAGCGGTGCGCGCCGGGTTGAATGCGATCGAGGCCGCGCGTGTGGCGAACGGCCCTTCGGACAACCGGCACCAGATTACACATGTCGAAATGGTCTCTCCGTCGGACCTTCCGCGATTTGCGAAGCTCGATGTCATCGCAAACTTTCAGCCATTCTGGTGGTCATTTACCAAAGGCAAGGACGATCATCGTGTGTCGCTTGTCGGCATCCAGCGGGCGGAGCAATTTTACCCGGTCCGGAAAATCCTCTCGCATGGTGCGAGAATCGTGGAAGGAAGTGACTGGCCGATCACGGAGGCAAACCCCTTCCACGGCATTGAAGCAGCACTTGTTTATCCGGCGAATCGGGCGCCGTCCACGGACGACACAGGGGCTAGTCTTGATTTGGAAACATTGCTTGCAGCCTATACGATCGACGGAGCATTCGCCAGCCATCGCGAGAAGGAGATCGGCTCGATCAGCATGGGAAAAGCGGCCGACTTCATCGTGATCGATCGCGACCTTTTTGCAGCGACGCCAGCGGAGGTCGGTGAAACGATAGTTCTGTCAACCTTCGTTGACGGGAAGCCGGTTTTTGAAAAAGGAAAGGCTCGTGCAACAGACGAACCCTTAATTCCAGTCGCACTGAACAATCTTCTCTCCAGGATTCATGCGGGAATGACCATTCACGAAGTCGAAACTGTTCTTTCGACAGCTTATCCTGGAGTCAAAGGTCAAATGGGAGAATGGTCAGGACAGACAGGTTACATTGATTATAAACTCACTGAACGATATACACTTTCCGTCTCCTCCATCACACGCAAAGGCGAAGCCGTTGTCCATGATGAGATACTTTTTTACCTCTACGACTGGCCACTCAAACACCGCTTTGACCTAAAAGTCTATGAGTGGGAGAAGCAAGCAAAAGAGAAGCCCTGATAAGCCTAAGCGGCGGCAAAATGCCTCCTGAGGTAGTGAACGGGTGATTTCAGCTTGCGGCTCCGAGGGTAGGGCGTGCTCACCGAGCGCGCCGCAACTACCGCTTCGAAGCAATGGAAGACGCGGTACTAACACCACATCTCTCTCCGCGGCGCTTTCGGTGAAAACGCCCTACCTAAGTTAGCGAGCTACGCTCGGTTTACGAGGAAGGACGCGACGGAGCACGTCCCTCCATCTGAGCTCACAATTGAAATTACGGGATGTTTAAAAATAACGTCTGGTTCTTAGGTGCCCGGCCAGGCAGTGATATTACTTCATTGGGAACATATCCTTCAGCGTGAACTTGAAGGGCTTTGAGGGCTTGGAAGGTTTGCCGTCCTTATCGATGTAATCTACGAAAGCGTAGAACTCGATATCCGGGCGAAGGCCTGTCATCAATTGGCCGGGCTCTTTCCAGCCGGTGGCGAGTTTTACAGCGCCATTACCGTCCGCATAGGGACTAACCCATACGTCATAGGTGAGGGCATTCGGGGACTTGTCGAAAAATACCAATCCGCGTGTGCCGTCGTATTCGTGCGTCGGGGAATCGATGTGGGTAATTTCAACGGGCGCGTCGACGCCCTTCGCTTCGAGGTCTTTGATGGGATTGGACAATGCGGCGGTATTCGTCGGCACCGGCATTTGGATTTTCGAGAGGGCAACAACCTCATCGGTTTTGTCAAAGGGTGTGGCGTATTCCGCATTCAGATCGCCCAGAAGCACATCATCCGGTTTGGCAGGAAGGATCTTGTCAAAATTGAGCGTGTGTGTGCGGCGTTCGACAATGATCTTATCGAGCGTCAGCGGCAAATGCACGATGCCGTCTCCCGGACCATGATGCCCCCACCATGTGCTGCCGTGCTGGCGGAAGTTATCATACGGGGCGTTCGATGGCAGTTCGAAGCGCAGGTAGCGCCAGCCGTCGAAGCAGAAAGAGCTCAACTGGCGGGTATCATCGCAATTATAACTTTCCTTGGTACCGACGCTCAACCAGCGCTGGCCCTTTGCATCGGTCAAGCAGTAGACCACGCGGCCCCAGTCGCTCATCGCGTGAACCCAAAGGCCGAGGTGACTGGCCTGGCCGGGAATCACAATCGGCTTTGCCGGTACGAGTGTGGTGTACCACGGCATCAATTGACGCTCTTTATCCTGTTTCTCAAGATGTACCGACAAGGCCTTGCTCCCTTGCTCTGCCGGAGCCTCCGCAGACGCGGTGCTCATTTTTCCCGGAAACCGGACAACCTGCAACGGGTTGTTATTCTCGTAGATCATGTCCCGCTCGTTGGAGATTTTCCAGGTGCCATCGCCGAGATTCGTCAGCTTCACGGCATCCGAGGCAGGTTTTGAGTCGCCGTGATCGGAGGCTCCGAGTTTGATTGTCGGATCAGCGGTCAATCCCTCCACGTAGCAGGGCGATTGATCAATGGTGAAGCTCACCGTGCCATTCCCGACTTCCAACGGTTTCAGATTGTCGTCCTGGTCATATACTTTCACGTCCGCGCCCTTGGGAGCAGTCAAGGTAACGGTGCGCTTTCCACGGATCGTCCAGATCACGTCAATCTGCTTGCCGGTTTTGTAATGCTTAAACTGCAATGCGTAAGAGGAGTTACTTCCTGTAAGCAGTTGCTTGTCGTAATTGGCACGGTTCAGGTGACGCGTCATCGTGGCGTACGAGACATAGGAAGGTTTCGGCGAAGCATACGGCATGCGACTGAACAAGCCGCCTGCGCCATATTGTTGCTCTCCCCAATAATCGGCGCAATCAAACGGAAATGTTATGCTGGCTTGTTGATACGCCCCATAGACAAAGAGGCTGAGCATGTTGCGCGTATTAAGGTTTGCCTGTTCATCCCAGGTCAAAGCATCTGCGAAGGTGGGAACGGTTGGCCCTTCGATGACGGCTAATACAGGCTTCTTGCCGTATTTTTTGAACTCCGCGAGCATTTCATAAATACGCTGTTGAGTCACCTGATGGAGCTGCATTTCCGGCAGACGCTCAAAACCCGGCAGATCAAGAGCCACCCCATCAATCAAATTACGGACTTCTTCGCTATACCTGAGGAATGGAATGCAAAACAGCGGATCGCCATGGGGCAAAAGGATTTTCGCATTCGGCCATTCCTTGCGAACCAACTTTGCTCCCAGCAAAAATTTCTCCATGTACAACTTGAACTTCACTTCCTCCTCGGCGGTCAATTTGTATTCCGGCTCTCCATAAAACTCCGGCATATTCATATATGTGCTCATGCCAACGCCGGGTTCGGGAAAGAAGGGGACCAGATTGCCGGCAGGAATCGGTCCTTTTACTTCCAGCTCCTTTAAGCGGGTAAGAAGCGCTGACCTGGCGGCATCCCGATCTCCGGAATCCCACGCCGCCTTCACCTTGCCCGCAAAGAAAA
>JBDTJR010000057.1:0-18529 GCA_039935735.1 Chthoniobacterales bacterium
TTAGTCTCGTGCTTATTCCGTTTGTAGGCACTGCCTACTTCCCGCGCACCGACCCTGGGCAATTTGTCATCAATATCAAGGCGCCGACGGGCACCCGTCTGGAAAATACCGAGATGAGCGTCAAAAAAGTCGAGGAACTTGTGCGAAAGATCGTGCGTCCGAAAGACCTTCGGCTTATTGCTTCGAATATTGGCACGACCCCCGGTTTTTCCTCGATTTATACCAGCAACTCCGCCTCGCACACCGCATTTGTCCAGGTCAGCCTCACGGACGACCATAAGATCGGCAGCTATGAATACATGAGTCGTGTGCGCGAGGCATTGCACAAGGAAGCGCCCGAGCTTTCCGTCTACCTGCAATCCGGCGGTCTGGTCGATGCCGTGCTGAACATGGGCCTTCCCGCGCCGATTGATGTGCAGGTCAGCGGATCAAACCTTGAGAAAGCCTATGAGACCGCCACGGAAATCGCCCATCGCGTGCGGCAGATCCCTGGCGTCAGCGATGTGTTGATCCCGCAGGATATCGATGCGCCGGCGCTGCAACTGAATGTGGATCGCACGAAGGCCAGCCAGATGGGCCTTAACGAAAAGGAAATCGTCAGCAATGTCATTACCGCATTGACCTCGAACGCGATGATCGCGCCGAGCTACTGGGTCGATCCCCGCACGGGAAATGATTACATGCTCACCGTCCAGTATCCGGAAAATACCGTCAAATCCGACTTCGATTTGAAGTCCATTCCCGTTCGCTCCACAGGCGCGTTGGATACCACGCGGATCGATGCCGTCACGCAGTTCAAGCGGATCACCGCGCCTACGGAGGTTGATCACTATCAACTGCGCCGCGTCATCGACATTTACGTGGCACCTAAAAAAGAAGAGGTCGGCCGCGTCGCCGCCGCCGTGCAAAAAATCATCAATACCACGACCCTGCCTTCCGGCGTTCGCATCACCATGCGAGGATCGGTGCAGGCGATGAATTCCTCCTTCTCCTCCTTCGCGATGGGGCTGATTCTCTCCATACTGCTCGTCTACCTTATTCTTGTTGCGCAGTTCCGCTCCTTTATCGACCCGTTGTTGATTTTGCTCGCAGTTCCGCCCGGTCTCACCGGGGTCATTCTCACGCTGGTCGCTACAGGGACGACATTGAATATCATGTCTCTCATGGGAATTGTCATGATGGTGGGCATCGTGGTTTCAAACAGCATTCTCATCGTGGAATTCATCCATCGACTTCTCGAAGACGGCATGGAACTGACAAAAGCCGTGGCCTTTGCCGTACGCGTTCGTCTGCGTCCCGTGCTCATGACTTCGCTCGCCACGCTGATTGGTCTGCTCCCCATGGCCATGAAGCTCGGCACCGGCAGCGAAGCCTACGCGCCGCTCGCCCGCGCCATCATCGGCGGCCTGGCCGTAAGTGTTGTATTGACAGTTTTCCTCGTTCCCTCCGCGTTCCTGCTTGTTTACCGTGGAAAGTACGCGGCAAATCCTCTACCTGCGTCCGTCCTGCCAGCTTCCGCATGAAGAGCCGCGCACGCATTGCCATTGCTTTGTTCCTTCCTGTGGTATTCTGCTGCGGGCTGCATGCCGCCGCACCGGTAAAGGGAAAGCCGAACTTCATGCAGAAGCTGTTTCCGCTTAAGCCCGCGAAGCAACCGGCTTCCGCACAGACCGACGAGATTCCCCATGTCCTCACGCTAAAAGCCGCCGAGGCCTACGCCCTTGCGCATCATCCCGACATCAAGGCCGCGCTGTATAAAGCGGACGCAGCGAAGCAGGGCGTCGTCGAATCCCGTGCGGACTTCTTCCCTCAACTCACGGGAATCGCCGTTTTTGCCGAGGCCAACAATAACGGAGACGCCCGCATCGCCGCGTATAATGGGCTGAGCAATCCCACCATTCTCACCCGCGAGGCAAATGGCCTGTATCTCACGCAGCTCATCACCGACTTTGGCAAAACCGCGCTCCTGACTTCCCGAGCGATCCTCACCGCAAAATCCGCGAATGAGCGCATCGACGCGATCCGCCAACTCGTTCTTCTGAATGTGGACAAGGCTTACTTCGGCGCACTCGGTGCGGAGGCCCTCGTCCGTCTTACGGATCAGGAAGTGTCCACCAATCAATTGCTCTACGACCGCATCAAGGCGCTCTCTGCGAGCAATCTGAAGTCCACACTCGATGTCAGTTTGCAACAGGCAAATCTCGCGCAGGCCCGGCTTTTGCAGGTCAATGCGCAGGGCCGGTTTCAGGAAGCGATGGCCGAGCTTGCCGCCGCGCTGGGGTCGCGCGCCGATGCGGATTTTACCTTGTCCCACGAAGACTCTCTCGCCACGGTACCGGAATCCGTGCAGCCGCTTCTCTCCGAAGCCATGGCGCAGCGGCCGGACATTATCTCGCTTCGTTACTCCCGAGATGCCGCATTCCGTGCCGCCTCCGCCGCAGGTGCGGCGCGCTTGCCGAATATCACCGGCATCGCTGCGGGCGGTCTCACGCCGTATCACGAACAGACGCTGCCGGATAATTACGGCATGGTCGGCGTCAATGTCAGCGTCCCGCTTTTCACCGGGGGCAAACTCAGCGCTCAGCAAAAGGAATTGCAGTTTCAGGCGAAAGCTTTCGAGCAATTTCTTGAAAATCAGGAAATCGTCGCTCTCCGCGATGTGAGGGACGCGTGGATCGATGCCCGCACGTCGTATAAAAAAATCCAGGTCTCCAAAGAGTTTCTTGAGGCCTCCTCTACCGCTTTCGAGTTGGCTCAAAGCCTCTATGTCGCCGGCACAAGCTCCATCGTCGAAGTCAGCCAGTCGGATCTCCAACGCATCGAGGCCCAGATCGCCTACATCAATGCGAAGTACGAATACCAGACGAAGCTCTCCGTCATGGCCTACGAGACCGGCAATCTGAAGTAGTTTCTAATATTAAGAAACTTTCGTTTCTGATTCCGCATCCCGCGCTCAATACCTGCTATTGTGACAACTTTGTCACATTAAAATGATACACTAAGGCCTCTCCACATCCCAATCTGTCGCCGCTTTACCTATGAAGTTATTTTGTTTCGTAACTACTATTGGGCGCGTCAACCGGTGTTTGGCCGCAGTAATCCTCATAACCCTCACCTCAACCATCGCCCGCGCGGGAAGCACGGATCAGACGGCCTCAACCACCACCGCCACTACGACTACTACCGCATCGGATGCTGCCAAAACCACCGCCCTCGCTAATTGGTGGCATGGCAAATACGCCAGCGGGAACTGGTTTGGCCTTCGCGACCAACTCGAAGACCACGGCATTAAGCTCACAGGCATGTGGAAGGGATTCTTCTACGGCATCGTCAATGGCGGTCTCGCCCAGCACGGCGCATTCGATGAGGAAGTCAAATTCATGGCCGACGTCGATTTCGCCAGGCTCCTGCATGTCGATGCACTCGAAGGTCTCACCGCCACGGCAAAAGTCCGCTGGCGCGACGGACGCAACCCGAATACCTACGTCGGTGCCTTCGGCGCCTTCGGCCCCTCGGATATCCAGTCCGGCCAGCAGTGGAGGTTTAACTATGTTTACCTCACCTACGTCACCCCGGAATTGTTTGGAATCAAAAACTTCCTCACCCTTTCCGGTGGTTGGCAAGATCCCTACGACTTCTTCCTCGATGTCCCGCTTGAGAATCTCTTTGTCAATAACACCTTCTCCGGAACACGAGGTCTAGCCAATCTTCCATGGTCGTCCAGCTACGGCGCATGGGGTGGCTTTATGAAGATCAAACCGAATGACTGGTGGTATGCGATGAATGGCTTGTACATGGCGATTCCCCAGGCCACCGCGCTTGGCAACCACGGTCTCTATTTTCAGGGCTACGGCCCCGATCCCTCGCAGAACGGTCTCATGTATATTGGAGAGACCGGCTTTACGCCAAAGATCGGTCCGTCGAAACTCCCCGGTAAATACGCCTTCGGTGGTTACTGGTTTGGCGCTGAAAAAACCTCCTTTAACGGCACGATTGATCCCGGCCAGTACGGTTTTTACTGGCAGGCCGACCAGATGCTCTTTCGCCAGCATTCCGCCGAAGTCATTGAGCCGAAGAACAAGGATGGAAAATCTACTGTCGATAACAAGACCGTCGAGATTGCGCCAAAGTACAGCGAGCAGGGACTCTACGCCTTCAGCATGCTCAGCTACGCTCCGGGGTATAATAATCTTGTGCCCTTCTACTTCACCACCGGCCTCGTTTACAAAGGGTTGATTCCCACTCGCGAGCATGACCAGATCATGTTTGCCTTTGCGTACGGTCAATACAGTATTGATAATATCAATAACCTCGAAACAAACGGCGCATCAAGCGAGCCAAACTACTCCAGCGTGCTGGAATGGGACTACCGCTTCCAGATCAATAAATTCGCTTACGTCCAGCCCTTCTGCCAATACATTATTCAGCCAAACGGCACCAATAACATCCCCAACGCCACCGTCCTCGGTATGGCGATGGGCGTTACTTTCTAGACTAGGGGTAGGAAAATGTCGGGATTTTGAGAGTCGCGCTGAACCGCGTCGTACTCTCAACTTCCCGCATCTTCGTCGGGCGTCATTTTGTGACCGTGCGGCACCTGCACGTGTTTCGTGCGATGCGTGCGGAAGAACGAGTAACGATCCAGCACGTCTTCCTGGAAGGCTTCGAGATACAGGAAGAGTGCGGGCGTGACGTAAAGTGTGATGAGCTGCGAGACGATGAGGCCGCCGACGATGATCAGGCCCAGCGGCATGCGCGATTTACCATCGGCGCCGTGACCGAGGGCGAGCGGCACCGCACCCATAAGCGCGGCGAAGGTCGTCATCATGATCGGGCGAAAACGCTCCACGCTCGCCTCGTGCACCGCCTCTTCGCGGTTAAGCCCATCGGCCATGCGTTGCAGCGCAAAGTCGATCATCATGATACCGTTTTTCTTCACGATACCGATGAGCAGGAACATGCCGACATACGCATACAGCGACGCTTCCTGATGAAAGAGCAGCAATGTCGCAAGACCGCCAACCGTCGCTACTGGCAGCGCGGATAGCACCGTGATCGGGTGAATGTAGCTCTCGTAAAGAATACCCAGGATGACATACATCGCAAAGATCGCGAAAATAAACAGGACCGCGAGACTCGCAATCGTTTGCTTAAACACCAGCGCCTCGCCCTGCAGCTTGCCTTGAATGGATAGGGGCAATGTCTCCGCCGCAGTCTTTTCCACAAACTTCGTCGCGTCGCCGATCACCGCACCGGGCGCGAGACTGAAGAAAATCGTGACCGAGGGAAACTGGTTGATATGGTTCACGGATTCCGGCCCGAGTTCTTCCTTCCAGCGCGCGACGGCGGTGAGGGGAACGAGTTCGCCATTGCTCGACCGAATGTAAAGTTTTTCAAGATCCTCGGGCTTCGTGCGCTCCTTGTCTTTGACTTCGAGGATCACCTGATACTGATCGGTCGTTTTCTTGATGAGGTAGACGTAGTTTTGCGAATACGCCTTGTTCAGCGCCGCGAGCACCGCATCCGCCGTGATCCCGTAGCTCGACGCCTGATCGCGCAACACGTCAATCTGGAGACTCGGCGTGTTCAGTTTCAAATCCGTATTCACATACAGGAAGCCGGGATATTTCCGCAGCTTCGTGACGAGATCCTGCGCCGCCTTATAGACTTCCTCCCGATTAATGCCTGAAACCGAGAACGCAAATTTCCCTTGCGTCGTCGAAGTCGCGCCCGTGCTGATCTGCAACACCGGATTCGCCTGCAAAAATACGAGGATGCCCGGTATCTCCATCATCTTCTTGGTCAGTCGCGCAATGACGACATCGATCGGCGGTCGCTCGTGCACCGGCTTGAGAAACCCGAGCGTAAATGCCTGCGAGGACGACACGCGTCCCGTCAGTCCCGATACCGTCAGCCCGATGTTCACCGCGTCGTCGCTGCTCAGCACCTTGTCCACCTGTTTTTGAAATTCGTGCATGCGCGCGGGAGACGTTCCCTCCTGCGCCTGGAAAATACCGCGAATGAATCCGCTATCGCCGCTCGGCAGCAGCGACTTCGGCACCATCATGAAAAACACAATCGTGAGCACAAAACAAATGACCCACGTGAGCAGCGAGACCCATTTGTGATGCAGGAAGAAATACAGCGACTTGCCGTAGGATTTGATCACGCCACCGATCACATGGTTCGCCTTTTTTTCCATCCAGGTCTTTTCACCCTTTTCATGCGTCGCCAGCATTCGCGAACACATCAGCGGCGTCAGCGTGAGCGACACCACACCCGACGCGAGAATGGAGATGATGATCGTTACTGCAAATTCCTGCAACTGACGCCCGAGCAGCCCCGGCATCAGGACCAGCGGAATAAACACCGCCGCCAGCGAGAGCGTCATCGATAAAATGGTAAAGCTGATTTCCTTCGCGCCATTCAGCGTCGCTTCCATCGCATTCTCTCCGGCCTCCATGCGCCGCACCGTATTTTCCAAAAACACAATCGCGTCATCGACAAGGAATCCGATGGAAAGCGTGATCGCGAGCAGTGAGAGATTGTCAATACTGTAGCCCAGCGCATACATCGCGATAAAAGTGATCAGCATCGACATCGGCAACGCCATCACGGGAATCAGCGTATCCGTCGCTCGCCCGAGGAATACAAAGATTACAATCACGACGAGTATAAACGCAATGACCAGCGTTTCCTTCACGTCATTCGCGGAGTTCTGAATACCGATCGAGCGGTCATATACAGGAATCAGCTGAATCGATCCCGGCAGTTCGCGCTTGAAGATCGGCAGCAGGGCTCGCACTGCTTTCGCAGTCGCCACCGCATTCGCCCCTGCCTGACGCGACACTGCGAGCACCACATTCGCCGGAGGCACCTTGTGTCCGCGAAACCAGAAGTGCCTCTCCTGCCGCTCGTCCTGTAGCGAGTCTACGGCCTTCGCGACATCGCGCAGATAGATCGGCACATTGTTTTTCTGTCCGATGATCAGGTTTTCATACTCTTGTGCCGTGGAAAGTTGCCCCTGTGCCTGAAGCAGGAGGGTGCGAGTCGTGCCGTCAAATTGTCCCGCGCCCAGATAGCTCGTCCCCTTCTTGATCGCCGTCGCGAGATCGTCCACTGTCAACCCTCGCGTCGCCAGCTTCGAGGGATCAGCCTTGATGCGCACCGAGGACTTCGAGCCGAAGATATCCACCTTCGACACACCGGGCAAAATGCTGATGCGCTGAGCCACCTGGCTCACCGCGTAGTCGTAGAGATTTCCCGGCGTCAGCGAGTCACTCGTGAGCGCGATATAAATGATCGGCTGGTCATTTGGATTCGTCTTCGTAAAGGTCGGCGGCGAGGGGAGATCCGTCGGCAAACTTCCCGAGCTCTGCGTGATCGCCGCCTGCACGTCCGTCGCCGCCGCATCCACGCTCTTGCTCAGGTTGAATTGCAGCGTAAAAGTCGTGCTTCCCTGCGTGCTGCTGGAGGTGATGAGTTCCAGCCCCGGAATCTGGAGGAAATTCTTCTCCAGTGGCGTCGCCACATTGTTCGCCATCGTGAGCGGGCTCGCGCCAGGGTAGTTCACGCTCACCGTGATGACCGGAAAATCCACCGCCGGTAAATCATTCACCGGCAGGTTCTGATACGCCATCGTGCCAAATAAAATCACCGTCACCGTGAGGAGAATCGTCATCACGGGTCGGCGGACAAAAGGCTCTGAGAGACTACCAGCCATTATTTTTTAACTTCCGCTGGTTTGCTTTCCGTCGGAGCCACCTTCGCGCCCGGAGCGAGTGCGAGTTGCCCCGTCACCACCACCGTCTCGCCGGCCTTCAAGCCCTCGGTGATCACCATCTCCGTGCCCTGACGTTGCCCCGGTTTCACCGGACGCAGATCGACCGTATTATCTTCTTTCACGATAAAAACAAACGGTCCATTCGTGCCGATCTGTAATGCTTCATTCGGCACCAGCACCGCACCCTTGATCGTATCCAGCAGCACGCGCACATTTACAAACTGCCCCGGCCAGAACATCCGGTCCTTGTTATCCAGCAGCGCGCGCATCCGCACCGTGCCCGAGTTTTGCTGCACACCGCTGTCGAGGAAATTGAATTCTCCGATGCGCGTCTTCGTAGGATCATCCGCAAAGCTCGCCTGCACTTTCAGCGTCCCTGCCTTGATAAATTCCCGCACTCGTGGCAGTGCGCCCTCGGGAATGATGAAATCCACATACATCGGGTCTTGCCGCTGGATGAGTAGAAGCTGCGTGCTGTTCGCCGTGACGACATTTCCCATATCCACCATGCGCTTGCTCGTGCGCCCGTCGATTGGCGAGTGGATCGTGCAGTAGTCGAGATCGATCTGCGCCGCATTCACCGCAGCCTGGTCGGCCTGCGTCGCCGCGTCCGATGCCATCGTCGCGCTGCGGGCATTGTCGAGATCCTGCTTCGCCGAGACATTCTTGGTGACGAGCTCTTGATTGCGCTTGTACTGCTCCGCGTCGTAAGTATGCTTTGCCTGATCCTGCGCGAGGGTCGCCTTCACCTTGTTCAGCGCCGCCTGGTAAGGCCGCGGATCAATCGTGAAAAGCGGATCGCCCTTCTTCACTTCCTGGCCGTCCGTGAAATGAATCGCCATGATCGGCCCTGACACCTGCGGCTGGATCGTCACCGTTTCAAACGCCGTGCAATTCCCGATTTGGTCCAGATACACCGGCACATCCCGCACCGTCGCCTTCGCCACCTCGACAGCACGCGGCGGTGGCCCCGGAGGAGCCTTCGATCCCCCGCATCCCGCGAGAAACAACGCCGCAACACTCAGTAAAAAAATCGCTGTTGCAGGAAATCGGCGCGGAAAACCGCATTTGCGAAGGTGTTCAAAAAAGAACTTCATGTCATTAAATATAACGATAGTTAAATATCCCGTGGCCTCTCATTGGTCAACGATTGATTGCTTTCTACAGAAGCACCCCCGGAAAAGACAAAGGAAACCTCTGTAGCACGCCTTAAAACTATCGCGGAGGAAGATTATCAAGGATCGCCATGAGGTCATCGAGGGCGAGGGGTTTTACAAGATGGTGGTCGATTCCCGCTTCGCGGCTTCGGTGTTTGTCGATTTCCTGTCCCAGCCCGGTGATCGCAATGAGCAGCATACCCTCTCCCCACCGTTGTTTACGGATAAAGGCCGCGACTTCGTAGCCATTCAGATCCGGCATGTCGATATCGAGCAGGATCACGTCCGGCTTTACCTCGGACGCGCTTTCGAGTGCTTCCTGCCCGCCATACGCCACGCGCACCTCGTAGCCCATCGCGTCCAGAACCAACTTCATGCTGTCGGCGTTTCCGCGAAAATCATCCACCACCAGAACGCGCCGTCCGAAGCCGCTTAAAAATTTTGCCGTGTCGTCCATGGGTGAGATCGGCTGTTTTGGCATAAGTTACTTCACAATTCTAGGGGGAGAGAGAACAAAAAAGGCAAAAGAGTAAAGCGTCCTCATACCGAAATATCGAATCTGGCCACCTGGTAGGCCTTATGAAATGGCAATTAAAGCGCGTATCTGAACATTTACGACTTCTCTCCCTCTTTACGCTTCGCCGCCGTCTCGATTTGCTCTGCGAGTTTCTTTGGCTGCGTCGCCTGGTCCAAAACATGCACGCTCGGGTCATGGGATATATCCGCACCTACTTTCCGGCCAATACTCTCCAGCATCCGCAGCATTTTCGTATTTTCCTGCTCGGTCAGAAGATTGATTTGCAAATCCAGATGATTACGGCTTTCGCTCATCCGCGAATCATGATTTTGGCTGATCAGGATAAAGGTCGAAAGAAAAATGGCCTCCAGCGATACGACCAGCGTCAGGAAATTGTAGGGATATTTATCAAACGGATAGAAAAAATTATTGATAATAATCCACGCCGCAAACCATGCGACATGCACCCACACAAATGTCATCGTGCCGCAGAAACGCGCAATTTGGT
This sequence comes from Chthoniobacterales bacterium, assembly GCA_039935735.1. Classification (GTDB taxonomy): domain Bacteria; phylum Verrucomicrobiota; class Verrucomicrobiia; order Chthoniobacterales; family JBDTJR01; genus JBDTJR01. The sequence goes on from JBDTJR010000057.1 coordinate 9,966, forward strand.
CCGAAATCCGGTCTCCCACCGAGCGATGCGCACGCGCAGCCTCCTCCAGTTCCGTGATTGCTTTTACATTCTGATCCGTAATCGCCTCTACGGATTCCGGCTCGTGATAGGCCGTCTTTTTCTTACGGGAGGGTTTTTTATTCATGAGATTTCTCTGTAAAGCTATCGCGTCATGCCCTCCGCACGCGTGCCTGTGATCGCAGTGATTCTCTCTAAATGGAAAAAGGGCTCCCTCGCGGGAGCCCTCTTTCACTGGGGTGATTGGGTGTTATGACGACTTTTCGCTCGTCGTGCAAACATCTTCTAGGCCTTCTTCCTTGAATGCCTTGACGATACGGTCGGATTCCTTGCCGTCCGCCGGATGCGCCGCTATGAGAAAATTTCCCTTCTTGAGTTTCTCGTCGTAGATCTTGGCTTCAAGCTCGGGAATCCCAAGACCGATGAGGCCGCCGACGAGTCCGCCTGCCGCGGCTCCTGCAGCAACGCCACTGAGCGCCGCCATGATCGGGCCTGCGGCAATAAGCGGCCCCACTCCAGGAATTGCCAGTGCGCCTATACCCGCAAGTAATCCCACGATGCCGCCCAGCACACCGCCGCTGACTGCCCCCGTGGTCGCCCCCTCTGGAGCCTTCGAGACTTTCACATGGCCGAAGTCATGCGTGCCATCTGTATCGGGAATAAGCACGGAGATTTCACTCTCGGCGATTCCTTCACGGCTTTTGAGACGGGTGATGAGTTTTTCCACCTGGCCGGTGGTTGTTGCGATTCCTACAATGGATTTTGACATGATATTTGGATTTATTTGTTGGATTTAACTTCGAGTTCGTTGGTGACTTTGGATGCACCCGCTTTCACGGCATATTCCGCGATGAGGGATTTTTCTTTATCGTTATCGACTGGTCCGCGCAGCGTGACTACGCCGTCGATGGTGATGATCTTCACGTTCTTCGCATCCATCGAGAGAAACTTGTTTTTTACTACCGCTCTTCGAGTGGCGGCAGTGATCTTGATATCTGCCGGTTTCGAGGACTGGTCGCCGGGGGTTAGCGTCTCCCCCATCTTGTCTCGCGTATTTTTGGCGGAGTTATCCGCATTTGTATCAGCAGCGAAGGCGTGAAAACTCAGCACGCCACATGCTGCCACGGTTACTATTGTTTTATATTTCATAGGTTTAAAAACTAAACTCTTACTAAGAGCGTTGAGGATCGCTTATGCGTTTAGTTTTGCGCGTATGAATAAATGAGGTCGGATAAAACCGCATTTTCCCCGCACACGAATCGCGGACAAGTCTGCTAGATTGCTTCCGGATACAAAGCGAAGCGCCGGCAATGTTGCAGATACGACGCTTCATGCTCGGCGACTAGACCCACGACGGAGTTCCAAAGCCACGAAGGCGCATCGAGTGTTTTCGTATGTCCGGCCTTCAGGGTTTTTGACCACTGCGCCCGGGCCGTGCGATTCATCTGGCGACCATGCGCTTTACCCACGACTCCTGCGAGCAGGCGAGCCGTCAAGACAGCTTCCTCGCGCGTTAATACGGAGAAATCAAATTTCAAATCCTGCGGTCGGAGTTCACGCATTACCATGTGATGACCGAGCAGCGTCGTCGCTGCCATGCGGTCGCCCAGCAGTGGGGAGAGTTGTCGTGCGCCCGCGACCACGCGCTCGGCATCATTTGACGGCATCTCTATTTTTTCTTTCGGCGGCGCGGCGGCCTTTGTCGCCTCTTTGATATCCAGCAGGCGGTAGCCAAATTTATTCTTTTTACCAACCCCGACGAGCACCGCGTAGCGCAACCGCCCGAGCGAGCTGCACCCCTTTACCCAATACGCCGCATCCAGCATTTTGACGGGATCGTCATCCGTGCATCCGCTTAAAATCTGGATGAGCGCACGCTCTTTCTTTCCCGTGAATAAGGCCGTGAGCGCCACCTTCTCTTCCTTCGAGAGCGGCCAGAACTTGCTCCCGAGCGGAATCGTGGGTTCCACATCTTCGATTCTCTCCTCCGCGAGATTCCGCCACTTCCGTTTCAACGCGCTACGCATTACTTTTTCAATCGGCGCGACCTGCGAGGTTTTCGCCTTCGGTTTTCTACCCGAAAGCGCGTCGCGGTAGCTGTCGATCATCACCTCGATCATGAGCGCACTGGTCACACCCGGTAAGTCGGAGCTTCTCGCCGCCATCGCAAGCGAAAGCCCCAGCCGCAATAAATCGTGCGCAGGATTTCCAATGACGGTCTGGTCCACATCGCGAATCTGGATTTCGATATTTCCCTCCAGGTCCGCCACCGGCCCGAGATTTCCCGTATGGCAATCGCCGCAAATCCACAAATCCGGCCCCGCGGGAATATTCTTTGGCACCGCGTCGCTTTTCAGCCATTCGTAAAATTGAATCGTATTCCCGCGCACATACGCATGCGCCGACTCCGCCATTTTCAACCTCCGTCGTTCGTCCAGGGCGGCTTTTCTTTTATGATGAGGGGTCGAGCGTTTTGACATAGAGTGAGCTGATATTCGTAACTGCGGCAGGAATAGCTCTATTTTTAACCGCTGATCATTCTTGATCGCAAGAAACTTTGCAGTAGCTCGATATCCACCGGCTTTGCAAAAAATTTATCAAAACCCACAGTCAGGATACGCGTATACACCGCGTCGCTGCTATTGGCCGTGATCGCCACGAGGCAGCTATTGATCAGCGAAGGCACCTGGCGCAGCTTGTGCACCGTCTCGTAGCCGTCCATGTCCGGCATGTTGATATCGATAAGTACAAAGTGCGGCAGATATTTGCCTGCTATCGTTACCGCTTCCGCGCCACTGAGCGCGACCCGCGTGTCATTCCCTTGCTGGCGAATAAGCAGAGACATATACGTGGCGGCATCCTCATGGTCATCCACGATCAGCACCCTGCGCATCACGGCTCGGTCGGGCTTGGCAATCTTGCTCACGATCTTTTTCTTCCGCCCGCCCTTCATTTTCCCGACATGTATTTTAAGGGATTTCGCGTCGGTCGGGATTGTCATGAGTCGTTCTGTATTCGTCCCTGCCAGGAGGCTTGCGTGGCTTTTATTTAACCCAGGCATAAGACAAGCTAAACAGGATTAAGAAGATTAACAAGAGCGGTGAGTTAGGGATGAAGGCATTTGCTGACGGGTGCCTTCCGAAAAATTTCAGAATTCTCCTCTCCATTAATCCGGTAAATCCTCTTAATCCTGTTTAGTTCGCAGCGAATCCCCTTTTCAAAATTTGCATCCACGAAAAACCGGAGTAGCGTAAAATATGAAAAATGAAGTCTCAGCCGGGGAAGTCGTCGCACAGGACGAACTGGAAATGGTCATCCCCGCCATTCAAAGCCCCGAAGATGCGGAAAAAGTCTCGCTCTTGCTAAGGGCAATCCGTGGCGTCGACACTCTGGTCGTAAGCTCCCAGATCGTCTGGCTCGCCTACCGTCCGGACCTCACCTGCCTGAAAAACATCTTCGAGACCCTTAGGAATAGCAATTTCTACCCCTCGGACGCCTTGGAAAACGGCCACCTGGTCACCTGCTAGTTTTCACCGCGCGCAGCTAAGTGCTACGTGCCTTCCTTTTTTAACTCCTTGATCGGCGCATCGTGTGCCTCGATTTTGTTATCGTGCAGCTCCCAATGCTCCAGGTGTTTATAAACAATCACCTTGTCGTGAAGCATGTCGCCATGACGTCGGCAGAATAACTCAAGCTGCTGCCGCTGGCCGATGAGCTCGACACACATCGTGAGGTCGGGGTTGAGTGTTTCCAGATTGCTCGCACTGAGCTTGCCTCCTTTGCTGTAGCCGTAGTGTGTATGGTGCGCGGCGGCATTGATGATCCCATCGGTTTTGGCTGTCTTGATAAGCTCGCGATAGAGCGGTGTGCCTCCGAGTATTCCGCGCAGGCCGGAGGTCTTGCGGCGGTCTTTTGGAGTGAGGTAGATACGGACCATACCGATTTCTTTCGATATGACTTTATGTGGATGTGGCATGGATTTTATTTCTGTGGGTTGGTTTATGGTGGATGTAAATCGGTCGCGCAAATCTCTAAGAATGTCTTGGCGGCGCAGGCTTTGGATTTCGCGCACCTGTCGCAGCGAGAGATCCGTAGGCGGCGCGTCCTCGGCGGTCTTGGCCACCGCGATGCGCTGCGAAAGGTAGATGCCCGAGTGCCCACTGCACAGGTAGGCAAGAAAACACGCCACCGCAATATAGATGGAATGCTCCGCGCCAAAAAGCTCGATGCCCATGATCGTGGAGGCGAGAGGCGTATTTGAAGCGCCTGCAAAAATGGCGACAAAGCCCAGCGCGGCAAATAAATCCGTTGGCGCGCCGAGTAATCCCGAAAGCGCGTTGCCCAGCCCCGCGCCGATGAAGAAGAGCGGCGTGACTTCGCCTCCCTTGAATCCGCAACTCAACGTCACCGCCGTGAAAACGATTTTCCACCACCACGCCCAGTAGTGGATATTTCCCGGATGGAAGAGCGTCAAAATCGTGATGTCATTCGGGTTCGGTGACCACACGCCGAGGCCGAGATATTCCCGTGTGCCGAGCGCGTAGACGAGGCCAATCACCAGCACGCCCCCGATCACCGGACGAAACGGCGCATAGGGACAGAATTTTTTAAAGCCCCCGTGCAGCGTATGCGAGACTTCAGAAAAAAGAGCGCCCACAAGACCGAAGATCACTCCCGCGATCATGACCTTTGCCAGAAGCGTCCCTTCGAGATGAAAGCCATGCAGCGAAGCGACGACATTTCCCATGAAATTAATGCGGTACTGCGTGTGCGCGATACCCCACGCATGGCAGGTCCAGTCTCCCACGACCGACGCGACAAGACACGGAATCAGGGATTCATACTGCATCTTCCCAATCGCCAAAACCTCCAGCGCAAAAACCGCCCCCGCGATAGGCGTGCCAAATACCGCGCCAAATCCCGCAGCCACTCCCGTCATCAGCAGGATACGCACATGCGGCGTTTCCAGCCGGAAAAACCGCGCGAAGCCGCTCGCGATGCTGCCGCCCATTTGCACCGCCGTGCCCTCGCGACCCGCCGAGCCGCCGAAGAGATGCGTGAGCACCGTGGAGAAAAGAATCAGCGGAGCCATGCGCCGTGGCACGCCACCGCCCGGTTCATGGATCTGCTCCAGGATGAGATTATTCCCCCCCTCGGCGGATTTTCCCCAGTAATGATAAACCAGCCCCACTACCAGACCCGCCACGGGCAGGAAGTACAGCAACCATGGATGGGCAAACCGCGTATTGGTCGCCACGTCGAGAATCCAAAGAAAGAACGCGCACGACGAGCCCACCACCGCCGCCATCGGGATGATCCATAGCAGCCACAGCAGCGAGGTCTGCGCCTTCGCCAGCCAACTCCGCATTTTTACAAACAGCATGCGGCCTCCCCGTGTGAATAATATTTCGCCTGTCGTGTTATGTGCATAGTTCCTCCCTGCTCAGGTAGGAATCATCAACTCCGCAACCGCAGAGTGGTTTAATCCGAATCTCGGATCAGGCAGAAATCCATTGCCGCACTCTTTTGAGCATATTTTGTTTTCCATGTCAAATTCATGAAAACAAAATCGGCTGTGACCCCGCAGGGAGTAAATTATTTCGACATCTCGAAGTTCTTCTCAAAGAAATGAACGACCTTCGCAAACTGCGAGGGATTCAGCATAAACCAGTGTCCTTGATTCGGAACGGTAATGAGCTTCGCGGGAACGCTGGCCTCTTTAAGGAGGTGAGCGAGTCTCTGGCTGTGCGAAATGGGAACCAGCGTATCCTCCATGCCATGAATAATCAGAAAAGGCGGCGAATCTTTGCTGACATGGTTTACGGGACTTGCTTCACGCGCGAGTGGAAGGCGTTGTTCGATGGGCCCACCCAGCAGGCGCTCAATGTCGCTGGGATGGGCGTTCGCATATTCACGGCCAAGCGCGACTAGATCCGTTGGTGGATACAGCGCGCAGACCGCGCGGATACGCCGCGTCCTTCCACGGTGCCGAGCAAGGCCGCGAGGTGTCCGCTTGCGGATTCCCCCGCGACGCGGATGCGCGTCGGGTCGATCCCGTAGTGTGCGCCATTCTCTCGCAACCACCGCATCGCAGCCTGACAATCCTGTAATTGCGCGGGGTAAATCGCTTCTCCGCTAAGCCGGTAGTCGATTGCGGCGATCGCCATGCCATACCGCGTCAGGTTTCGCACATTCACATGATAAGCCCGACTGCCAAATTTCCAACTCCCGGGTCAGTTCAGGTCGAGCTTCGCGTATCTCCGGTCGAAGCAGGCGGCGGGCAGCAAATGCTGGAGTTTTTTGTGCGCGATACGGGTGCCGGAATTTCCGAGGAAGACATGGCACAGATTTTTACGCCCTTTTTCCAAAGCGATTCCACCACCTCGCGCCGTCACGGTGGCGTCGGCCTCGGTCTCACCATTTCCCGTCGTCTCGTGGAGCTCATGGGTGGCAATTTGAATGTCCGTAGCGAACCTGGCGCAGGATCAGAGTTTGCAGTGATCGTACCCATCGAGATTCCCGTCACCCTGCCGGAAACACAGCCCGCCATTACCCAAACGCCACTGGATGCCGAGTTTGCCACCCGCCATCCGCTAAACATCCTTGTGGTGGATGACGACAAGATCAATCTCAAGCTCTGTCTCACCCTCGTCCGCAATTTGGGGTACAATCCTTTGTCCGCAGAAAACGGAGTGCGCGCCATTGAGGTATTTAAGGCTGAGCATCCCGACTGTATCCTCATGGATGTCCAGATGCCGGAAATGGACGGCTTCGACGCCACCGCAGAAATTCGCAAGCTCGAAGCCGCAAATGGAAATCAAAGAACATTCATCTCCGCCTTTACCGCCAATATTCTGCCCGCCGATCGTCAGCGTTGTTTCGATGCCGGCATGGACTACTACCTGAACAAGCCCATTAAGAAAACCACTCTGGCTCAGGCCCTCGCCACGGCTGCCAGCAAGTAAGTCGTCACCGGAATTACGCGCGATATAAAGCGCTTCAGTCTCACACCAGCACCATGATGTCTTCCGCGCCCGCATCCTGGAATACATTGGTGGCCCAGTCGATTTTTGTCTGACCCTCTGCATGAACGGCGACGACGTAAGCGCCATTGCTGAGCTTTTTCTGGTAGGTGGCGAGTTGTTCTTTTGAAATGCCAAAGGCCGTCGCGATGCGATTTTCCGTATTATGGTCGGAGATTCCAAGGAACGCACCAGCGATCGCGCCGATTGCCGCACCCGCAAACGCGGTAAATGGCAACGCCGCAAAAACAATCACCCCTACAAGTGGAACAAATAGCCCCGCCGCCGTCGTAAGTCCCGCCACGCTCGCGCCAGCAATGACGCCCTTTGTCGTCATCGCACCATACGATGGCGTATTCAGCTGCGTGAGTCCCGCAATCTCGGGTATATGCACATCCTCCTCCCGATGATGCAGCAGGACGAGAATGTCCCCGATATTTTCACCGCTCAATCGAGCAGTCATCTCTTCCACAGTTTTGAGCGAGTCAGTGACGCAAAGAATAGTCGATAACATAATGAGGGTGTTGTAGTACCCTTAATTTCGCGCCATCGCGCAATAAATTCAAGCCAATATCGAGAGGGGTTACTGTGCGCGATAGCGGGAGACCGCGGCACGGAGTTTTTCGCGGAACACGCCTTCGCTGTGGTCCTGATATCCAAGGTATTCCTTCGCACGGGCGTTGGCGCATCTTTGGCCGGTGACAAAGTTCGGGCCGGGGGTTCCGGTGACGGACCAGTCCAGGCGCACGTCGTGGCCCGCTTCGCGCAATACATCCACGGAGAGTTGTGCCATTTCCACATAGGACACATACGCGTCGTCACAGATATGATACTCGCGCCCGAATGCCGAGGCATTGCCGATATTGCGCACCATGACCGCCGCCAGTGCCTCCGCATGAATGACCGCCGCGCCGCCGAAGCGCTGATTTTCATGGCGCGGGGAGATGACGCCCGTCTCCAGCCCCTGCTGCAAAAAGCATGCCAGATGTTCCCCAACCTCGAGACTCGAAGGAATCACCGTCGGGCAACGGTACGTGATGTAACGCAACCCGCCCCGTTTGCGATAGCTGATTAGAGTCCGCTCCCACGCCAGCTTCATCGCGCCGTAGGGATCGTACGGTTCAAACGGAAAATCCTCATCGATAACGGGCGAGGGATATTGACGAGCCCCATCATGCACCATTTGCGAGGAAGTAAAGTGCACCTCCATGTCCTCCTTAAGCGCGCGCGGCAGCAAATGCATCATCGCCGGATAATCGTAGACACACATGTCCTCGATCTCATGCGTCGTCCGTGCGAGGTGAAACAACACCGTCGCCCCATCCATGAGCCGCGCCACCATTTCAGGATCAGTCGTCGATCCCACAAGATGCCGCGAAGCATCCCCTTCCACCGCGCTCCGCCCGAGTGTGCGATACGGAATCCCCTCCGCATCCAGCGCCCGCTGAAGAGCCCGTCCGATCATTCCGCGTCCACCGGTTATAGCTACAAAGAGAGTTTTTTTATGGTTATTCATTTTGATCG
>JBDTJR010000058.1:0-10198 GCA_039935735.1 Chthoniobacterales bacterium
CACGCGGTGCACGTAAATCGCGGTGTGAGTTGCTTTAATTGCCATGGCCCTATTAATAAGATGGAAGTAGTCTATCAGCACGAGCCACAGAGTATGAAGTGGTGTCTGGATTGCCACCGTGCGCCACAGAATTTCCTGCGTCCGCCAGCTGAGGTATTTAATATGAACTGGAAGGCAGTATCCCCCAAGGAGCAGTTGGCTATTGGCACGGCCTTCAAGAAGGAATGGGATGTGAATCCCCCTGTCACTTGCGGAGGTTGTCACCGATGAAGCGTATCTTAAAACATGCACCGCGCGAAAAGCGGCCAAAAATGTGGCGCAGTCTTGGGGAGTTGGAAAACGACCCCGTATTTGAAGGATTGCTCACAAAAGAATTTCCCGAAGGCGCATCGGTAAACCAGGACGGCGTATCCCGTCGTGATTTCATGCGACTGATGGGAGCATCGGCCGCACTGGTGGGAATCAGTCTTGCAGGTTGCCGCCGTCCCGAGGCGCTCCTTGTTCCCTTTAAGAATAACAACGAGTGGACCATCCCCGGAAAGTTCCTCTATTACTCCACCGCCATGCCGACCCGGTTTGGCGTGATGCCAATGATCGCCTCGACGGTGGACGGTCGCCCTACCAAACTGGAGGGAAACCCGCTTCATCCTGAAAGTAATGGTGGAACGAATGGATTTGCGCAGGCTTCGATTCTCGATCTTTACGATCCTTACCGTGCGAAAAAATTTACGCATAAAGGACAGGGTGCAACGGAAGCGGAATTTACCGCAGCACTCGCAGAGCTTCGCAAGGCACACCAAAAAGACGGTGGAGCAGGACTGGCATTTCTCGTAGATCGCACGCATTCACCTACCCGGGACCGTCTGCGTGAAGAGATTCTCAAGCAATTTCCTTCCGCGATGTGGACGGAGTATGAGCCTCTTGGCGGGGCAAATGCACGGGGCGCAACGGAAGCTTCTTTTGGCGAAGGCGCACGAGCAATTCCGCATTTCGAACGCGCGGATATTATTCTGTCACTCGACGGAGATTTTCTAAATTGCAACGAAATGGGTGTGGGTTATGCACGCGGATTTTATCCCCGCCGTAATCCCGACCAAACTGGGGCTCCCGTAAACCGTCTCTATGTGGTGGAAAGCGCCTATACCCTTACAGGTGGTATGGCAGACCATCGCCTGCGCGCAAAAGCGAGTGCGATTCCCGCCATTGCAGTAGCATTTGCAAAACAAATCGCAGCGAAGACGAATCACGCGGGATTGACTTCACTTGTCGGCGCTTATCCAAGTCCCGAGGGCGAAGTAGATGCCAAATGGGTCGAAGAATGCGCGAATGATTTGCTGACGGCGAAGAGCCGCAGTTTGGTTCTGACTCGCCCGCAGCAAAGTGCGGCACTGCTGACTCTGGTGCATGGCATTAACGAAGCATTGGGAAATAACGGCACTGTCATTGAGACCGCAGCTGTTCCGGTCTCGAAAAATCAGACGACGATTGAGCAGCTTACCGACGTATTGAAAGCGGGACGTATCTCGACGCTCTTCATCTTTGGCGGTAATCCCGTTTATAACGCACCTGCTGATCTTGATTTTGCTTCGCTTCTGGACTCCGTGCCAAATAGCGTGCGTCTCGGATTCTTTGAGGATGAGACTTCGCAGCACAGCAAATGGAATGTGCCGGCAACGCACTACCTCGAATCATGGGGTGACGGACGTAGCTTTGAAGGAATTTACTCCATTATTCAGCCAATGATCCTCCCGCTTTATAGCGGATTGTCGGATCTGGATATTCTCGCGCAATTTATCGGACTTTCGAAGACAGAAGGTCCAGAGCATGTGCAGGATACTTTCCGCCAGCTTTTCTCCGGTGGAGACTTTAGCGCAAGCTGGAACGAAGCGCTTCGCAAGGGATTTGTCGCGACGTCCGCGTACCCTGTCAAGACGCCCGCCTTTAACGCCGCTACTGCGAGTGCCATTGTGAGCAAGGCAGTGCCGCTTATTGCAAGTGGAATCGAACTGGTATTTACGCAAAGCCCCAGTGTCGATGACGGTCGCTACGCAAATAATTCATGGCTGCAGGAGACTCCTGATTTTGTCACGAAGATAACATGGGACAATGCCGCGCTCATCAGTCCTGCGACGGCAAAGAAGCTGGGTGTTAAGACGGATGAAGATGATCAGTTAAGTCCCTATCTGGAAATTTCCAGCAATGGCAAGACCGTGAAGATTCCGGCATACATTGCGCCCGGACAAGCGGATGATTCGATCAGTGTCGCGCTGGGTTACGGACGTAAGAATGTCTCGCACCTAATGGAAAATGTCGGCTTCGATATTTATCCTTTGCGCCGCAGCGATGCGATGCGAGTGCTTCCAAACGTGGAAGTGAAAAATGTCGGCGGCGAATACCATTTCGCGGTGCAGCAAATCCATGCGAACATGGAAGGTCGCGACCATGCCCGTGAAGGCACGCTTGAGCGCTTCAAGAGCAAACCAGCATTCGCTAAAACCATGGGAATGGATGGAGAACCGCTTCCTCCAAATATTTCTCTCTATACCAATCCTCCGCTGACGGCACCTGAGCAGTGGGCGATGACAGTCGATCTTAATACCTGCACGGGGTGTAATGCCTGTATCGTAGCCTGCCAGGCGGAGAACAATGTTCCCGTGGTCGGCAAGGATCAGGTCATTAAAGGTCGTCACATGGGATGGATCCGCATCGATCGTTACTTTGGTGGCGACAAAAATGATCCCGAAATGATTGCCCAGGCAATCATGTGTCAGCATTGCGAAAATGCACCATGCGAAACCGTATGTCCTGTCAATGCGACGGTACACAGTGAAGAAGGGCTGAATCTCATGGCCTACAATCGCTGTATCGGCACCAAATACTGCGCAAACAACTGTCCGTGGAAAGTGCGCCGTTTCAATTTCTTTGATTACAACCAGCGTCCTCTCGATGAATTATATTTCGGTCCTGTGGTGAAGAAGGGTATGGCGGACAGTCTTCAGATGTCCAAGAATCCGAATGTCACCGTGCGTATGAGAGGTGTGATGGAAAAATGCACTTTCTGTATCCAGCGCATCGAAGAAGCCAAGATCAGCCATCTCGTCGCCGCCGGAGCAAGCAGCCGGAATGCAAAGCCGATGGAGGAATTCAAGAGCGCGTGTCAGCAGGCATGCTCGTCGGATTCGATTGTTTTCGGTAATGAAAAAAATCCCAATAGCCGAGTCGCACGGTTGCGGAACAATGAACGTTCTTACGTCACGCTGAAGTATCTTAATACACGTCCGCGGGTATCCTATCTTGCCCGTATTAAAAATCCCAATCCGCGCATGCCCGAGGCGGAAAGAGTGGGACACATCAATACGGAAGAAGAGCACGAGGAAAAAGGACATGGTGAAACCGGGAAAGCTCATGAAGCAACGAATGCTCCTGTGATGAATTTAAACGGAGGAGCGCTCAAAGCGTAAACGATCATGGCGAACGGAACCGCAACTCTCGAGCAAGCCGACCCGGACATCAAAGCTGTCCAGAAAGTTCCATTGGTACTGAACCAGCGGAGCATGTCGTGGATCAGTAACTATGTCAGTTCCATCGTGGAGGGAAAGACCCCGAAGTGGTGGTATATTTCGATCTCAATCACGAGTGTTCTCATGATGATGTGTTTTGCCTGCTTCGCCTATCTCATCTCGACGGGAATCGGTGTGTGGGGAAATAACAGCCCTGTATTCTGGGCGTGGGATATTACGAACTTCGTTTTCTGGATCGGTATCGGTCATGCGGGAACACTTATTTCAGCAATTCTCTTCCTGCTTCGCCAGCGGTGGCGCACGGCGATTAACCGTGCTGCGGAAGCGATGACGCTTTTCGCGGTTATTTGCGCGGGCCTTTATCCTGGTCTTCACGTGGGTCGAGTATGGATGGCGTGGTTCCTGGCGCCGGTGCCGAATGCGAACGGAATCTGGCAGAACTTCCGCAGTCCGTTGCTATGGGACGTGTTTGCAGTCTCCACTTACTTTACGGTATCCGTGCTTTTCTGGTACACTGGACTGGTTCCTGATCTCGCGACGCTTCGTGATCGCTGCAAGACGAAGACGAAAAAATTTATCTACGGTCTGATGGCGCTCGGCTGGCGTGGTGGTAACCGTCAATGGCGGCACTATGAAATGGCCTATCTTCTTCTCGCCGGTCTTTCGACTCCGCTGGTGCTTTCGGTGCATAGTGTCGTTTCCTTCGATTTCGCAACGTCGGTGATTCCCGGCTGGCACACCACGATTTTCCCTCCTTACTTTGTCGCAGGTGCTATCTTTGGCGGCTTTGCGATGGTGCTTACACTGATGATTCCTGCAACAATGATCTGGCCTTCGCTACGTGATCTGATTTCGCCGCAGCACGTGGACAAGATGTGTAAGGTTATCCTGCTTACCGGTTCGATCGTCGGCTACGCCTACCTGATGGAGCTTTTCATCGCGTGGTATAGCGGTAACCCTTACGAAAAATTCGCATTCTGGAACCGTGCATTCGGATCCCACTCATGGTGGTTCTACTGGTCGATGATGTTCTGTAACGTGCTGTCACCTCAGGTATTCTGGTTCAAGCGGGCCCGTCATAATCTCTGGGTGGTTCTCACCGTTTGTATGTGTGTCAACGCAGGTATGTGGTTTGAGCGTTTCGTTATTATTGGAACCTCGCTCCAACGCGATTTCTTCCCTTCAGCGTGGCGCCTGTTCCATCCTACCTGGGTGGATATCGCGACTTTTGTCGGCACGTTTGGCTTATTCACAACACTGTTCCTGATTTTCATTCGTTTTTTACCCATGGTTTGTATGTTTGAAGTCAAAGCGGTGCTTCCTGAAGCGGATCCACATTACGGAGAGGACAAGCACTAATGGATATCGCTGGCAATACTCAGGCTCCCGTCCACGCGCTTGCTGCGGAATTCGACAGCGCTCGTTCACTATTCCATGCTGCGGAAAAAATCCGCGACGCGGGATTCCGGCATTGGGATGTTTTTTCGCCATTCCCGATTCACGGAATGGATCAGGCAATGGGCTTAAAACGTTCCTATCTGAGCAAAATAGTTTTCTTCGGCGGTCTCACTGGCACGACGCTTGCCACGATGGTTACATTCGGACCCTCTTCATTTATTTATCCGCTCATCGTAATGGGTAAGCCGACCAATTTGTTTACGATTCCGGCTTTCTTCCCAATCATGTTTGAATTAACGATTCTTTTGTCTGCATTTACGGCGACTTTCGGCATGTTGATCATTAATGGACTCCCGCGCTGGAATCATCCGCTCTTTAACTGGGATCGCTTCAAAAAAGTAAGCGAAGACGGCTTTTTTATGGCTATTGAGGCGCGTGATCCTGCATTTTCGGAAAAACGCACACGGGAATTACTGGAAAGTCTTGGAGCGACAAATCTCACCCTGGTGCACGAGGACTAATTCATGTTGCGCTATTTCTTCATAGGTTTTGCATTTGTGGTGATCCTGGTGCTTTGCATGGCGGGATTTCGAGGCCAGCACACCTCTCGGCCACCACTTGAGTTTTTCCCGGATATGGATCACCAGCCAAAGGTAAAGGCACAGGTGCCGAGCAGCTTTTTTGCAGACGGCCGCGCCGCGCGCCAGCCTGTTACAGATACCGTGCCGATGGGATATTCCATTCCTCAGCATAAAGAAGTCGATGGTTCCACAGGGGAAGCAGGCGGACCTTACAAGAACATTCAATTCAGCTCCGCGCCGGATTATTACAATACCGGCAAAATCGGCGACCATTGGGGTGCGGGATTTCCGGTGGAAGTTACGCCTGCGCTTCTGGCGCGCGGTCAGCAACGGTTTACGATCAACTGCGCGGTTTGCCATGGTGCAACGGGCGAGGGAAATGGAATTACCTCGAAGTATGGACTGGTTGCCATCGCGAATTTCCACCAGAAGCGTCTGCGCGACATGGCTGATGGCGAAATCTTCAATACTCTTACACACGGAAAGAACACGATGCTTGGTTACGGCGCGAACGTGCAGGTGCCGGATCGTTGGGCGATCATCGCTTATATCCGTGCGCTGCAAAAATCAGACAGCGCGACCATTAATGATGTGCCTGCGGATCAACGTGCAAAACTGGAGGCGCAATAACAGAGATTTATGAGCGATCACGCACCTAAAGAAATCAAAGCGGAATACTTTGATTATAAGAATGTAGGCAGCCAGTTTATGGTGGTTGCCGTGGTGGCACTCATTGGCCTGGGGTTGACCTTCGGTCTCGGTTATTTTTCGCCGACGCAATTTGCCTTTTCATGGCTTTTTGCATTCACCTTTTTCTTCACGATCTGCGCGGGCGGTGTTTTCTGGCAATTGGTTCATTACGCGACGGATGCGGAGTGGAGTGTTGTGGTTCGCCGCCAGTTGGAAAACATGGCGTGTTTGATGCCTGTTCTGCTGGTGCTATTTCTTCCACTTATCCTGGTGAAGGATGAGTTATGGAAATGGATGGCCATGCATCATGGACAAGACTCGATCCTTGATGAAAAACATGCCTATCTAAATCCGACTTTCTTTTGGATTCGCTGTGTTTGTTATTTCGCCTTTTTTATCACCGCTGCTTATTTTTTCCATCGCAACTCGGTCGCGCAGGATAGGGACGGACTGGCTAAGCATACGGTATATGCACGGAGATTTACTTTCGCCGGATTGCCTTTCTTCGCGGTATTCCTCACCTTTGCGGCAATCGACTGGTTGATGGGTCTCGATTTTCATTGGGTTTCCACCATGTGGGGAGTTTACATTTTTGCAGGCACGGCTCTGAGTTCGATGTGTGTGCTTGTCCTGATCATCACGGCGTTGCGTTCTGCAGGATATCTCAAGGACGTGATCACGCTGGAGCATTATCACTTCATGGGCAAGTGGATGCTGGCCTTCACGGTTTTCTGGGCATACATCGGCTTTGACCAGTATATGCTTATCTGGTACGCGAATATTCCCGAGGAAACGATCTACTTCCTTCGACGGAACACCGAGACATGGTGCTACCTCAACTGGATTCTTGTAATCGGACACTTCTTCATCCCATTTGTCTTTCTGCTTCAGCAACCCCTTAAGGCACGGCCAAGGTTACTTTGCATTGTGGCCGTATGGATACTTCTCCTCCACATGCTGGATCTTTATATCGTAGTGCTGCCAGTTATTCATCGCACTGGAGTCTCCGTTCAGGTGTTGGATATCCTCAGTCTCGTAGCCATTGGGTTTACGCTTGCTGCGGTTTACTTGAAACGTCTTGGAAATACGTCACTTTTCCCGATCCGCGATCCGCGGTTGACCAAATCGTTGAACATTAAGAACTAATGAGCGCGCACCCTTCACCATCTGATACACCCAAATCGCTCTGGCCGATTTTCCTGATCGGTCTCGTGATGCTGTCGCTGTTCTTTTTTGCCTCGCAGTGGTTTATTCATTCCAATCCCAAACCGGATGAGGAAGCGGAACGTGCTACCTTGCGCGCGAAGAATCTGGAAGACCTTAACAAGGATAATGCGCAGAAGCTGAACAATTATTCATGGGCAGATAAAAGCAAAGGCATTGTTCGTGTCCCAATCGCACGGGCCATCGAGTTGACAATCCCCGTATTGAGCCAGTCCAAGCCACACGCCGCTTACCCGATCAGCACGCCTGCTCCTGTCGCAGCTCCGGCTGCCGCAGCACCCGCAGCTTCTCCCGCTCCTGCCACCCCTGCGCACCCAGCCGCATCACCTGCCGCAGCACAACCTTCACCTAAACATTCATGAGCCAAGGAAGCACCATTTCAATTTCTTCCGCGCCGGTTACAACGAATGATGCCGACCGCCTAGAACTCGCGGCAATCGACCGTTCGGTGCGTCTTCCTGTGCTTTTCTTTTTCGGTTCCGCGATTTTCTGGCTTCTGGTCAGTTCTCTACTGGGAATGATCAGCGCAGTGCAGATCAATCAGCCATGGTTCCTGGATAACTGCCCGTTTCTCACATTTGGTCGCGTGCGTCCTGCGCATCTCGACTCGTTGATTTACGGCTGGGCTTCCGCCGCCGGAATCGGAGTCGGCATCTGGCTCATGGCGCGTCTCTCGGGCGTCGTATTAAAGCAAAACAAGCTGCTTATTGTAGCCGGTATATTCTGGAATGTCGGCAACCTGATCGGTGTGCTTGCAATCCTTGCCGGTTATAGTCAATCGATTGAGTGGTTAAACTATCCCTCTTTTGCAGCACTGTTGCTGTTTATCGCTTATGGATTCATCGCGATCTGGGGAATTATCATTTTCCAATCCCGCAAGCCGGGCGGCGTGTATGTTTCGCAATGGTATCTTCTCGCGGCGTTCCTCTGCTTCCCATGGCTTTATGCCACGGCGAATACCTTTCTTGTGTGGCACACCATTCAGGGATCTGCCCAAACGCCGATTAACTGGTGGTATGCGCAGGGAATTTTTGGCCTTTGGTTTGTCCCGCTTGGTCTTGCGAGCGCCTATTACTTTATTCCCCGTATCGTGGGCCGTCCGATTCATAGCTATCAAATAAGCGTGCTGGCATTCTGGGCATTCGTTCTTCTTTTCAGCTGGAGCGGTATGCGGTGGTTGATCGGTGGCCCGATTCCCGCGTGGATGAGCAGTGTCAGTATTGTTGCAAGTGTGCTGCTTGTTATTCCGATCGCGCTTGTGGCCATTAATCACTACGTGACGATCTGGAATGATTTCGATGCGCTTAGCTGGAGCCCTACGCTTCGCTTTACAATGGTTGGTGCGCTGGCCTTCACGGTTTATGGAGTGCTGAATGCGCTTTCCTCACTTGCCGGGTTCAATGCGGTCATTCAATTCACGGACTGGAATATCGGACATTTCTATCTCGGTATGGTGGCGTTTTTCTCGATGATGATGTTTGGTGCGATGTATTACATCGTGCCACGTCTTGTGGGTTGGGAATGGCCTTGCATTCAGCTTATCTCGAAGCATTTCTGGCTTACTTTCATCGGCGCGGTGCTGATGGTGTTTTCGTTGAAACTTGGCGGTCTTATTCAGGGCTTCGGTTTGGATGATCCGAAGATTGATTTCATTACGACAGTAAAGTTTGTGTCGCCATTCCGGGTTTGCGCGGCGGCCTTTGGCTTGCTGATTGTGGTTGGCAATATTATATTTGCCTGCCATTTCGTGCGTCTTCTTTTGAAACTTGGTATTCCAAATGAGACGGCAACTTCCACAACGACTCGCAACCTTTCCGGGGAGGCTGTGCGTGTATGAATAATCTAAGACTTATTTTTATCGGCGTCCTGATTCTTTTCCTCACGGGCTGGATCGCATTTGTCGGATACTCCTATACGAATCTGGGCCATTATCTGCCCGTTGTTGCAGAAGATACGGGAGACAGTAATCCAGGACCGCTCTCCGGTCTCGCACGTCAGGGGCAAAAAGTCTATGCGGCCAATGGCTGTGTGTATTGCCATAGTCAGGACGTTCGTCAGCTTGATGTGACGAAGTCCGATATTCTCCGTGGCTGGGGCAAGCGTCCTTCTGTTGCCCGCGACTACATGCATGAGAGTCCCGCATTTGTCGGCATTCTTCGCGTAGGGCCCGATCTTGAAAACGTCGGTGCACGCCAGACCAGTGCGGCATGGTATCACACGCATCTCTATGAGCCGGGCACGGTTGCTCCCAGCACGGTCATGCCTTCCTACCGCTTCCTTTATCGCATGCAGGAAATTCAGAACAAACCAGCGGAGGATGCTCTTGTATTGACCGGTCCACATGCTCCGCCTGCGGGATGGGAAGTTGTTCCCACGCCCGAAGCCAAAGCGCTTGTGGCTTATCTGATGTCGCTTAACCACAGCTATACGCTGCCTGAAGCCAAGGAGCCGAAGCTCGAATAAACCAGTATCGTCGTGAGTTCAGAAAATAATCATTCCAATAATGCAGAGTTTCGCGAAGCTGAACGCAGCAGCGAGCTGAATGTGCTGCAGGCGCATCGTGATCTTTCGAAGAAGAAGGACGGCTCCTCAGGATCCGCTCCGCTTCCCGCATGGCTGATCGCCATTTTTATCGCGTTGATTTTCTGGGGTGGTTGCTATCTCGCCTTTAACAGCGGTGGATTTAATGCCGATGTGTTTGATCCCGGTGCGGTTTCCTGGGCTGGTGGCGGTGCCGGTGCACAAGCGGGCCCTCCAGATCCGATGGTCGTCGGAAAGCGTATT
>JBDTJR010000059.1:0-12028 GCA_039935735.1 Chthoniobacterales bacterium
GTGCGCTCAATAACGCGTTGTTCCAGAGTTTCGTTTAGACGTCGTATTTCGTCTTCTGCTTTTTTACGCTCCGTAATGTTACGGATATTACATTGGATAAGTCGCTTCTCATCTACGAAGTAAGCATTACTGATGAATTCCACCTCAACCCGGAATCCCTCCTTAGTCTCCAGTGGCAAACCTTCATAGTGAATACGATCTTTATGCTGTAATTCTGCAAAAGCAATTTTGGAAGCGTCCACTCCTTTGAAAGGGCCTATTTCCCAAAGCTTTCTTCCTAGAAACTCCTCCTGAGAATAGCCGAGTAAATCCTTCATGAATGGATTTGCATCCACCACTTGCCCTGTATCGGCATCAAGAATAAGAATGCCATCCTGTGCGGTTTCAAACAACCGCCGGTAGCGAAGCTCCGAGGCAAGAATAGCCTGCACATTTCGTGCTTCAGCCTGCTCAGTTCGGGTATTGGCTAAATCCGTTCGTGCTTCAGCCTGTTCCGTTCGCGTGTTAGCCTGGTCAGTCCGTGTATTGGCTTGTTCTGTGCGAGCCTCGGCCTGTTCTGTGCGCGTATTGGCTTGCTCTGTGCGTGTCTCTGCTTGCTCAATCTCTATCTGATGATCAGACCGCTGCCCTGTTTCCCCCTCGTTGTGACTCCCTTTTTGATATGAATCCTTTGTCGGTGATAGCGCCTCTCCAGTCAGTGGGGAGTTTTCAGCATTCAAGAACTACAGAGCAGTGCTCAATACTCAGTGAAGCAATGACTATATCCTTCACCTCTCGAAAGCATTCCCGGACTATACTCGAGATATTCGTGGAAAGCGTTGTGCATCATCATAAACGCGCCCGCTAGTCAACAGGCGCGTCTACGAGAAATACTTTTTAATATTAGTTTTTCGAGAGCGCAACCGGAGCTTGAACCGGATTATTCCACCACATTATTTCCGTGCAAGGTGTTGAAGTGATTTTGTCGGCAGCATATTTAAAGACAAGCGGACGCAGTGTCTTTTTGGTGCACAGTGCAGGAGCCTGGACTTCGAAGGTCACTTCCTGATGACCAAATGCATCGATGGCAGGGACTTTCATGTCCCCCGCATTCGAGAACCAACCGGGAACGGTAAAGAAGTTTACCTGACCGGCGGCCAATTTGGTCGGAGAAGGATTCCAGACCGTGACCTTTACCTTCAGCTTTGTATTCGGAGTTACATCCAGGAGGTTTGCTACTCCACGTGTTGCCCCGCTGATATCCAGTGAGACAAGAGGTTCGCTGTTATTCAGGGCAATGACCGAGGCAGAGGTATCAAATGCGAGCATCGTGAATTTCAGCTCACCATCTTTAAGGGTGAATGGAATTTGCGTCATCTGACGCGATCCTCCGGTGATGACTACCAGCATTTTCGGTTTTGGATTTATCCACTTCAGCGTCACTGGAAACGAAGGAATATCCACGACATTCATATTTGTCATGCCGATGAAGATGTTTCCCTTAGGATCCTTGAGCGGAGCTTCTATACGCAAGCCCCAGCCGATGCGCTCACGCAGGCCGTTTTCTGCATAAGGCTGCACGCCGGAATACTTCAGGAATGCACCAAGAATACGAGGCACACCAGGACCTTCACGGGAAGCATCCCAGTCGAAACCAATCGGGCCACCTTCAAAGAGGGTTCCCAGCATGATTGCGCTGTAGAGGGTGTGGCCTTTGCCGGGAGTATTGATGACCATGGCGGGAATGCCTTGATGTCCCCCCATTCCCATGCCGATGATTTCGCCGGAGAGAACATTGATCCTTTTCAGATCGAATCCGGAAAGGTGCCAGTTACCCGTCGCCAAAGAGACCGGGTTTGTGGAATCCCACTGAGCCCATTCCTCTTCGGCGCGTTTGAACAGCTCTTCGGCATTTAAGGTGCGCAACACGTCGGCATCCATACCACCGCCTACAGGAGTCGTATTCAGCTCTTTCGCTGCGCGGGCTTTGGCTAGATCTTCCGCTGTGGCTTTTTTGGCACCGACTGGCTCAATGCCCATCGTCGTGAGCAAGGTATCCTGGGTGCGATCGTATTCATCGAAAGCGGCAGGCCATTGATCACCGATCAGGCATCCTCCGTCTTTTACCCATTGCGAGAGTTTGTCGGTGGCTGCTTTGGGAACGTGGTTTGCTCCGAGCATCACGACAGCGCCAATATCTTTAAGTCCGCCAGCTTCGATCTGCTTTGGAGTGATCCATGTTACCGTATAGCCAAGGCCGCGAAGAACCGAGTAAATACGGTAAGGGCTGTCTACTGCGGTGCTGTAGATTCCCATCGTAGGCTGCGGAAGCGCAAGATCCAAACGGCTGTAAAGAATTGCCACTGGTTTGACGGGATATTCAGGCTTCGCCGGGGAAAGAATTCTTTCCATACGGTGAATTTCCGCATTTCCATCTGCAATCGGGCCAAGTTTATCACGTGGGGTGCCATCAGGATTCTGGAGTGCCCACATGTCGTACATCCACATGTTCGGGGTGGACTGAAAGGTCCAGGTCTGCATGCCCTTGATGCCTTTGCCGACCATGTTCCAGTAGGCCTGGCTCATATTGCGGGGATCATGGCTGTGAACGTTGAATTCGCTGTTCACCATGCGCTTGCTTCTATCAAGACTCATGATGAAATCGATATCCGCGCCGCAGAAGCTGTCCGCGCCGCTGTAAGCGTCCATACCGAATTCCTTTTCACCGGCAAAACCGATATTCACCAGTTCCTCATAGTCCATCGGAGTGCTGGCAGTGTATTCCGGCGAGTTGATGCTCAGGCAGCTTGACTGACCGGTGGCATGGCGGTGGTGAGGATCTCCCTTAATCGCCTTGGCAGTCTCGGCGTAGAGCGTAACCAGCTGCAGACCGCAGAATTCGCGGAAGGAAAACCAATTCGCCTTATTTTCACTTTCCTTAGGTGTTTTTGGAAGAGGAACTTCATCGAAACTTTTGTACTGACTATTCCAAAGTGCATTCAGCTTGTCGATGGATGTGAAACGCTGCGCCAGGAATTTGTGATAGGCGTCGCGTGAGGGATCGCTGTAATCGAAATAACCACTTCCTTCATCGCTGATGCGGAAGGTCTGCACGAGATCGTCATCTTTGTAATATGCCACCCCCGCGACTGCATCCTCAGCGAAAGCCTTGCGATACGGTTCGTAGGAATAACTGAAAATTCCTGCTACGCGACCTTCGGCATTGACGAAGCGGCCAGTCGGGGCTGGCGTGGAGCGGATCAGTGCATTCACTGCACTATCCGAGTTCGCTACAATGACGTGGCGTATGCCGTTTTCCTTGGAGCCGTTAAACCAGCCGTGATCAAGGTTTGCGCCCAACTGCACTTCCCATGCGTAGTCGCGATAGATTACGGCGGCATTGATGTAGGCTAGCTGGAATGCGGCATTCGGATCGGTAATGCTGCCGAAGAAAGAAGAATTCGGCGTGATGATCGGTGCAGGTTGCATGCCTGGAGGAGGTGTCGGAGGCTGAAGCTCGCCGCCATCGGCTGCGATTTTAGTAAGATCAGCCTTGGTGGGATCGAATGCTTTGTCATCGGAAAGGACAACGCAATCCACCCCCATCGTGCCGCCGGTTACACCCATTCCATGACTGAAGGAAAGCGTGCCTTTCATGGGGTGTTCGAAAGTGATGTCGTACTCACTCCATGTCAGCACTGGCGGGACTACTGGTGCTGCTGGCGCTACGGCCGGAGGGGGCTTAAGTTCGCCAGATGACTTGCTGGTCATAACCAGAGGCTTGAAATCCAAGTCGTGGAAATTAACCACGGCGCCGATTTCATCGCGAAAAATAGCGATGAAGCTCGTGAATTTACCGGGCGTCGTATAGTGGCGAACCCATACCTTGTAAACGCCCGCCTTGGGAATCACGACTGGAATGGATTTGGATTCCGCACCTGGGTAGATAGGGCCCATCAGCATCTTCCCTTCGCTGGCTTCGGCAACATCTTTTACCTTCCAGCTTTGCTGTGGAGTCAGGTCGGCACCCGGAGATTTCCAGGCGGATAAGATTAATCCATCGCCTGCTTTTTCGGCCTCAACTTTCCAGGTTGCTGCTTGAATGCACTCTCCTGCTGTAAGACTACACAACAGGCTCAATGTAAGGATCGTTTTTTTCATGGTTAGGTAATTATGTAATAGTTCGCTGATTGAATTTTTTTCATGACCTCCTCGCGCTAATTGCGAGGAATTGCCGGAGATCCGCAGGACCGCCGGATAACAAGTTTGCAGGGAAGCATAACATCTTTCTTAGGCGATGTTTTCCTCTCGATCATCTCCACGATCATATCGGCCGCTTTTGCACAGCCTTCTGCAATAGGTTTCTGCATAGTCGTAAGTTCGTAAGGTGGATAGCTCGCAAAAGTTTCATTATCGATTCCGGTAACGGCTAAATCTTCCGGCACACGCAGACCGGCAGACAATGCCACGCCTATCACTGCAAGCGCCCATTGATCACTCGCACAAATAATCGCATCAGGCAGCGTGTTACTTTTTATAAGTTCCCTCATGTACGTCCGGGGGGATTGTCCGATATCCTGCATATCTATCCCCTGCTCAACTCTCGTGATATAGCCCACAGGCTTTTGTTTTCCTGCCTGTGTTTTACGGTCACTCGATTTAAACTGCGACCTGCTCAGTCTTCCTCCAGCGGCACTCAGCGCATCTTTAAAACCCTCCATATTGCGGAGATTCGGGCGAAAATCGTAATTACTTATCAAAAGTGTGATATGACGATGTCCGCAGGAAATCACATACTCGGTCATCATTCGCATCGCCGACCGGTGATCTTCATAGATTGAGGGAAAGCCGAGTTGCTCATTTCCAAAAAGTGTAATTGCCGGAATACCGGCGCGCGTCAAAAGGCTTGCTGGCTTTGAATCAAATGCCGTGGTGGTCGTAACGATGACAACCCCTTCCACCCGAGCTTCTACAAGCTGCTCTACGGCACGCATGGGAGATTTCCCCTGCCACGTTAAATCTTCGGTAAGAATTCCGTAGCCCTTTTTATCGATTGCCTGAGAAATATCGCCCACCATATTTCTCGCCACCTCGTAGGCCTGATTGAAATGCACAACTCCAATCAAATTACTGCGTCCGGTGCGCACACTGCGGGAAATTCGATTAGCACGATATCCGAAATCCTCTACCGCTTTCAGTACGAGCCTCCGCGTGTCATTACTATATTTAGAGGTCTTTTCACCCCCCAGGATGTTCGCCACTGTGGAGCGACTCATCTTCAAATGCTCGGCAATCTTTTTCTGGGTAATCATCCGAATAGACACGTGACCATAACCACTTCCGCCTTCTTGTCAATTTAGTGTTTTTAATGCTTATCCCCGTTTCTCAAGAGCAAAACATCTTCAAATTCTTCGAAGATATATTTTCTGAACTATTAAACAGTGAAAACAGGGAGGAAATTCAGAGACTGCTACCAAAAACATATAAATAAGGCACCTCTTACGAACTCCGAAAATGATTCGTGTTCTATTAAAACCTAAAGCAACCCGACATCTGAAAAAGTTTTTTCCACCACAGCCCGCGCATTCTTACCCGTAAGGTCTTTTCCCTTGATCATGCAGGCGAAGGGATATGTTTTACCGCCGCTTTCTACATATCCGACGTACCAGCAAATATTACTTTTGCCGGACTCATCCGTTCCTGTGCCCGTCTTGCCGTAAAGAATACCCCTTCCGGTTTCCTTCGCTTTCATAATATCTTTTAATACAGCCTGCGTATGCGCGGAAAACGGCAGTTCTCCCTGAAGCAGTCGAGCAATCAATTTCGCCTGAGCCATCGGTGAGATCAACACCGGTTTACGCCCCGGAGTAGGAAGCCAGAAAACATCGACACCCGAAGAAATATCCTCATTTCCATAGGATATCTTATGAAGATACTCCGCCATTCGCTTAGCTCCGATCTTACGCGCAAGCGACTGGTAGGCAGGAACGCAGGATAAAGTGAATGCACTGCGAACCGTTTGATCGTGATCCCACGCGTCCAGCCAATACTTTTTACCATCCCATTTCCAAAATGGCGCATCAGGATCTGTAATAATCCCTGTCTCAAGCCCTATGGCTGTATTCCAAATCTTGAAAGTCGAGCAGGGAGGAAGCAGTTCGTCACATCCCGTTGCATTATACCGGAGTATCGTTTCTCCCGTAGCATTGAGAATGATAAGCGCACCGGGATGACCGTCAAAAGCGCTCTCCACAGCCTTTGGTGAAAAGGCCATTACTGCAGCAGCAAGAAGTGCGATTATCTGCATTATTTCTTAAAACACCGTTTAAAAAAAGAAAGGGCGAGATCATCTTCAGCGTCACCCCATGGAATACCATGCCCGGCACCTTTGACGACCTTCAGGCTGACATCAACACCCGCTTCTTTCAGGGCATCATGAAAAACCAGACTTTCATCCAGAGGAACGATTGGGTCAATATCGCCGTGGACAAGCATCATCGGCACTGTATTTTTCGACACGTAAGCCAAAGGACTGACAAGACGAGCGAGATCAAGTTTCTCTTCTACCGGTCCACCAAGATACTCGAAGGTGACCTGATAAAGATCCGGATAATTTTCTTTGTATTTTGGAATGGTGATACGCGTCAGGTCACAAGGGCCACAAAGACCGCAGACTGCCTGTACGGAACTGTCAAAGTCTGGATTTCCTCCATCCCCTTCGAGATCTTTCACTCCGGCAGTAGTGCCAAGAACTTCCACAAGGTGGCCGCCCGCAGATATTCCGAAAGCGCCAATATGAGCGGAATCGAAGCCATAGGTGCTGGCATTCGCGCGAATCCAGCGCACCGCAGCCTTGCAATCGTGAACATTGCCGGGAGCAAGGACTTCCGCGCTGCTCCGATAAGTGATGCTCACCACCGCAAATCCTTTTTTAGCAAACTGAGAAGGCACGTTTTCTTTGGGAGATACCCGCCATCCCCCGCCTGGAATAGACAATATAGTCGGAAAAGGCTTTGCCGTATCCGCAGGTAAATAGACATCAAGAAGAACTTCCCGGTCGCCATACTTTGCATAGGGAATATCGCGAAAAACTTGAGTCTCTGAAGTAGTCATTTAAGCATTCTTTTTCATGAATATCCGCTCGAAGAAGGAAAGGACATCTTCATCCTCAGCATCTCCCCAAGGAATTGAATGCGGGGAGTCTTTGATGATTTTCAAACCGACATCCACGCCCGCTTTTTTCAGGGCATCATAAAAGGCCAGACTTTCCTCGACAGGAACGAGTTCATCGACGTCTCCGTGCATGAGCATGAAGGGCGGCGTATTTTTCGATATATGCGTGATCGGACTTACAAGACGGGCGAGATCGAGTCGTTCTTCGATGGGGCCGCCGAGATACGCAGAAGCTATATTATAAAGGTAGGCGTTTTTTGCTTTGTACTCAGGATCGACCAAACGTGTAAAATCACAAGGTCCACAAACATCGTAGGCCGCTTGCACGGAACTATCAAAGTCTGGATTCCCTCCGTCGCCTTCGAGTTCCTTCACACCTGCAGAAGTTCCCATAAGTCCGACAAGATGACCACCTGCGGATGATCCGAAAACACCTACCCGTGCAGGATCGAAACCGTAGGTAGCCGCATTGGCGCGCACCCAGCGAATGGATGCCTTGCAATCAAAGACACATCCCGGCGCAGTAACTTCAGCACTGCCACGATAGGTAATTCCCACAATGGCAAAGCCCCGCTTTGCAAAACGCGCAGGAATGCTCGTCTTAAGTCCTGGCCCCCACCCTCCACCGGAAATCCCTACCAGAACAGGCAAGGGCCCCTCAGGCTTCAATGGTAAAAATACGTCGAGAACGAGTTCCCTGTCGCCATATTTGGCGTAGGGAATATCGAGAAATGCCTGATGATCGAGTGTTGTCATTTTGTTGGTCGGAGAATGGCATCATCCGCAAGAGAAGGCTCCTCACCCTTTTTCATGAATATCCGCTCGAAGAAGGACTGGATGGTGTTGTCCTCTTCATCCCAGGGAATGGCATGCTTGACGCCATTCAGGATTCGTAGCTGAACATTCACCCCACGTTCTCTTAGCGCTTCAAAGAATACCCAGCTCTCATCGACAGGCACCGCCTCATCAGAATCGCCATGAATAAATATGTAAGGCGGAATGTTTTTCGCGGAGTCTATGTAATTCAGGGGGCTGACGAGACGCGCGAGATTCATATTCTCCTCCACAGGGCCTCCGAGATATTCAGCGGTCATTTCGTAAAGCGAGGGATAGCCCTCTTTATATTTTGGAATGCCAATACGTGTAATATCCGAAGGACCGCAGACATCGCACACCGCATGCACCGAACTATCGAATTCGGGATTCCCACCCTCACCTTCGAGCTCTTTCACACCTGCAGTCATCCCAAGGAGACCCGCAAGCTGACCACCGGCAGATCCTCCAAAGACACCGATTCGTGAAGTATCAAATCCATAAGTCGCTGCATTTGCGCGAATCCAGCGCACCGCAGCCTTGCAATCATGCACATTGCCGGGGGCGATGACTTCCTTGCTACCGCGATAGCAAATCCCCACTACCGCAAAGCCACGCTTCGTATAGCGCGCAGGAGTGCCTTCTTTACGCCCACTGCGCCATCCGCCACCGGCAACAACCAGTATGACAGGTAATGGGCCTTCGGGTTTCGCAGGTAAAAATACGTCGAGGACAAGTTCCCGATCGCCATATTTTGCGTAAGGAACATCGAGAAAAGATTGGTGGGTTTCAGTGCTCATTTGGTGAATAAGATAAAATTAAATTTGATTATAAAAAGAAAAATGGCTTTCTGGAAAATTCCGGAAAGCCACTTTTCGATTTTTAAATTATTTGAGGTTTAGTGGAAGGATTACTTCACGTGACCGGAAACGAGTTTCGTCATATCAAACATGGAAACTGATTTCTTGCCGTTGAATACTGGCTTCAACTTGTCATCAGCGTTGATCTGGCGGCGGTTCTTTGCATCCTGAAGATCGTTCTTCTTGATGTAGGCCCAGAGCTTCTTGGTGAGCTCAGTGCGAGGAAGTGGCTTGGAACCGACGATGGCCGAAAGGACCTCGTCAGGCTGCACAGGCTTCATGAAAGCTGCGTTAGGCTTGCGCGCTGTTTTCTTTTTTACAACTTTTTTAGCAGGAGCTTTTTTAGCAGGGGCTTTTTTAGCGGTAACTTTCTTTGGGGAAGATTTCGCAGGGGATTTTTTTGCTGTTTTTTTCGTAGGCATAGTCGGCAGTGTGTACATATCACCTGGACGATGCAAGCCTACATACAAACATTCTGAGAATTTTTTCCGGGCGAAATTCCGAGCTTGAATGCGGGGGGGCAACCATGCGTGAATCACCGGATGAGCACCCCTGATAGTTTTTCTGCCACCGAAACCGTCGCGAAACACCGCGGCTTTTTTATCGTTAGCGGTATTTTGCTGTGGATCGTAGGATTCTTTTCCATCATCTGGCCCGAGGTCGCCTCCGTGGCACTCGTCCAGCTTGTAGGTCTGGTTCTCCTCGTAAGCGGCGTGATTTCCCTCTTTGTCGCAGCGACAGGCAGGCATGTTGCCCACCGCGTGACACAGCTTCTACTGGCACTGCTTCGACTCGTCGTCGGCTTCCTTATACTGGGTCATCTCGTGGATGGCCTCATCACTCTCACTCTGTTGCTGGCCATTATCTTCATGATAGAAGGTATATTCAGTATCATTGCTGCACTACGTCTGAAAGGCCATCGCGGACAGGGTTGGATATTTTTTAACGGTCTGGTGACGATCCTGCTGGGAGTCCTGATCTACAGGCATTTTCCCGAGACCGCAGCCTGGGCAATCGGGTTGCTTTTCGGAATAAACGCCATCTTCGGCGGGGTATCGCTTTTTGCACTGGCCATGGGATCGGTGAGTAAACCGGCTGCTTAAGAAGTAGTCGATTTTTCAGCAGGGCCTCTAGACCACAGTTTCTGCAATCCATGGCAGGCGGTGGATGATAACGCCGCTGCCCTGTATATTTGTCGATGAACCGGAGTCTGCAACGGTAGATGCCCCCGTATGGCCGGGAACGGTCACGGTCTGACTATTGACACTAACAGAGCCGAAATTCGCAGCGACGAAGCCATACTGGTCTCCGGAATTTCCTCCCGCCACAGTACCAGTGATTGTAATACTCCCGATCCTGCCGAAATCTCCATACCAGGTCGGAGGAGTGCCCCCCACTACCTTATCCAGCGATGGAGTATCCCCTGCTCCAAAACCATGCGTTCCAGGAAGCGCTCCAGCGGCAACACTGCTTGCAGCCCAGTTTCCACCAACGGTAACCGAGGTGATTTGTGCAAAAGGATTAACTCCTGAATATTCCACCGATGGTTTTCCCGGTTGATCAAATGATCCCAGATCCACACCCGCTAAAATCAAGGCATGCGTCACGTTATGGGTAACGCTCACTGTGCCAATCACCTTATTGACGTTAATGAATCCCCCGAAATCGGTACTTGCCGTAATGTAAACGGGCATGGCCTGGTTACCTTCAATAGAGCCCCCAACGGTCACGCTTCCGATATTCGAAGCGGAGCGAATAGCTGCACTGTCATAAAGCAGATGCCCGGAGTCCGCAGGTGTTCCCGAGGTAATATCTCCCGTGACGGTAACCGAACCGATCTGCCCAGCGAGAACAGCTCCCGTTCCTATCACATCGCTGCCGTGACTATTGCTGCCACCGATCATGTCTCCCGTTATGACAAGACTTCCGATTGAATTATTCCCGATAATACTTCCTGCGTAGGTATAATCCGTGCCGATCAAAGATCCCGTGACGTTGGCTGTCGTAATAGAAGCGGCATATACTCGGCCTGTAAATTGATTACTACCTCCGTGAATGTTTCCAAAAACGCTCAGCGAACCCAGCGTGCCATTAATTTCAACGTTTCCGGAGCCCGATCCACTCCCGCCCAAAATTCCATTTACGGTAACACTGGTAACTTTATCAGTAGCGGAAACCAAAAGCCCCTGTTCATTCGCGCTTATGGAAATACTTCCACTTGAAGCACCAGCGCCGCCATTCAGCCCCGCGCCACCGGGCATAGTACCGCTAATGAGAACAGCCCCCATGCTTTTACCGGCATAAATGGTGCCGCTATTGGCCCCATCGCCACCCTGCACAAAGCCATTCACGGTGATGGCTCCCAATGCGCCGCCAGTTACGACATATCCATTCGTAACCGCCTTGTAATTCATCGCCGTAAAGATACTTCCAGACTCGCTGCCAGTTCCTCCAACGAGATTTCCTCCGATGATAACCCCCGCTATCTTATCTGCGGCTGTACCAAGATAGAAATTTGTATTGATTAAACCTAATGATGGATCTCCGATTGCATTTTGCGTATTATCTCTGCCAATCGAAATACTTCCGCTGCTACCGCCAACGCCACCGGTAACAGAACCATTTATATGGACAGTCCCCATGCTCTTTCCGGAAAAGATGGTGCCGCTATTATCTCCGTCGCCACCCTGCAATTTACCGCCGATATTGACGTCTCCCATGACTCCGTCCTTATAATTCAAATAGGTCGTGGTATTGCCATCTCCGTGAGGAAGTAGCTTGGTTGCGCCTTCATAGACAACTTTACTAAGCGAAACATTCACTTCAGTCGCAATACGTCCCGAATAAGGCCCCGTACCTCCAATGACATCATGCCCCACCGTGGCGCTACCAAGGCCATCTCTGCCATACATCATCGCACTATATTGGCCGCCGCCACCGGTAATGGAACCATTCACAGCAAGGCTGGTCATAGTGCCATTCCAGGCGATGACGCTCCCTGTGCGTAACCCGGAGTTTCCCTCGACGTCGCCGGTAATCAAAACCGCTCCCATATTACCACTGCCAGTTATAGGTGAAGGGGAATGTTCAGCAGAACTTGTCTGAATGCTTCCGGAATCATCCCCCGTTCCGCCAATAAGTGAGCCATGGATCGTCACTGAACCCATGCCGGAATTTGAAGATACCATACCACTGATCAATCC
>JBDTJR010000060.1:0-3508 GCA_039935735.1 Chthoniobacterales bacterium
TTTTTGCGCCGTAATGATACGGGCCGGGAGCATGCAGGAAAGTTTCCAGCGGCAGGTCGAAGGGCTGATTGCAATTTGGCAGTCCCGTCATGCTGGCGGTCGCTAAGGTCACTCCATGATACGCGTAAGTGCGGCTGAGGATCTTTTGCTTTTTGGGACGATTGCGAAGCTTGTTGTAGTAACGAATGATTTTCAGTGCCGTCTCATTTGCCTCGGAACCGGAATTGGAAAAAATCGTTTTGTTGAGCCGTGCAGGAGCGTGTTGCGCCAAAAATTCCGCGACAAGAATCGGTGGCTCCGTGGCCGTATTAAAAAATGAAGGGTAGTAAGGAAGACGCTCCATTTGCTGATGAACGGCATCCGTGATCTCCCGGCAGCTATATCCTGCATTGACGCACCATAGTCCTGCCAGGCCGTCCAAAAGACGGCGGTCATTTTCATCGATAAGATAACATCCCTTCCCTGATTTTATCAGATGAGTGCCGGAAGCATGCATTTCCGCATGGTTTGTAAAGGGATGTATATAGAACTGCTCGTCCTTGGATTGTAGCTTTTGGATACTGTCGTCCATACTTAAAGCTTAATGTAAAACTCCCGGAATTCCAACGTGATAAGAGGATTTTCCGCCTCTCCGCAGAGCGCTTGATCCGGTTTTACGCTTGACGCTAAGCGGGTTAAGCCTGTTCATTGCGCCGGTTTTCAAGAGTGGGGAAGGAGGGCTTGAGGATCGATTCATGGAAACGGTTTTTAATCATATCAGTTGGAGCATTTGTTATCTGCTCGTGCTACTCGGCTTGTCTGCGTACGGAATTCACCGCTACTCGATTATTTATCTCTTCTTGAAACATCGCAAAAAAACGATATCTCCGGGAAATCGCTTTGAAACGTTACCGCATGTCACTGTGCAGCTTCCTGTCTATAACGAATATTACGTGGTACGTCGCCTGCTCGAAGCGGTAACCAAACTCGATTACCCCAAGGACAAACTGGATATCCAGATTTTGGATGACTCGACGGACGAATCGAGAGACATCATCGCCGAGGAAACCAAACGACTTCAGCTCGCAGGATTTTCCATCCAGCATTTTCACCGGAGAAATCGTGAAGGATTCAAGGCGGGTGCGCTTGAAAACGGAATGCACTCCGCGCAGGGGGATTACGTTTTCATTCTTGATGCGGATTTTGTGCCTCCTTCCGATGTTTTGCGCAAAACAATCGATTATTTTACCGATCCAAAAATCGGCATGGTTCAAATGCGATGGGGGCATCTCAATCGCAATCACTCCCTTCTGACAAAAGTGCAGGCCATGTTTCTGGATGGGCACTTGCTTCTGGAACAAACCGCGCGCAGCCGGAGTGGAAGATTTTTTAACTTTAATGGCACGGCAGGAATCTGGAGAAAATCCTGTATTTCCGACGCAGGCGGCTGGGAGCATGATACTTTGACAGAAGATCTGGATCTCAGCTACCGGGCACAACTGAAGGGGTGGAAATTCATCTTCCTCCCGGATGTCGTAGTTCCCGCCGAGCTTCCCGAAGACATGAATGGGTTTAAGACTCAACAGCATAGGTGGACAAAAGGATCGATCCAAACCTGTAAGAAACTGCTGTTTTCCGTGTGGAAAAGCGAAGCATCCCTGATTGTTAAACTGGAAGCAACCGCTCACTTAACCTCAAATTTCGGCTATCTGCTGCTTCTTTGCCTGTGCTTTCTGGTACTTCCGCAATTTTCGGCTCCCGGGCACGGCATGGTTTACTCGCTTCTGGTCGATGTGCCGATTTTCTTCGCGACGACGGTTTCGATCGTCGCGTTCTATGTCAGTGCGCAGTGTCATCTAAACCCCAGGGGCTGGATGAAAGATCTTTTGCTCCTACCCATGCTACTGGCGCTCGCCACGGGGATGTCGATCAATAATGTCCGCGCAGTATTGGAAGCGCTGTTGAATCACCAATCGGAATTTACCCGGACGCCAAAATATGGCGATGGCGGACAGCCAAAGCGTCGCGAAAAGACGCGCTATCTTCCTCTGCGATCGCTACTTCCAGTTGTTGAAATATTATTTGCGCTTTATTTTGCCTACTGTGCGTGGCATGCTGTGGAGATTGGTCAGTGGATGTCGGTGCCTTTCCTTGTCATGTTCTTTACGGGATTTGGATATGTCGCACTCAAGTCCATGCCTTTCCAGGCAAAACCATTAACGTTATCACAAAACATTCCCGCCATAGAAACGGCGGTCGTATCATGAGATTTTTCACTTATTTATTAGTATGCTTTACGGTGTTGCCCGCGATCACCGGTTGTGCGTTTTTTGAAGATCACAAGCATCATATTGTCATCGATGTCCGGCACCAGGAGTTGACGGTTTATGCCGATGAGACGCCGGTAAAAACCTTTCCTATTTCGACCTCAAAATTTGGTATCGGCGACAGCCCCGGAAGCTGCGCAACGCCCGGCGGCATATTAAAAGTTATCGAAAAAATCGGATCAGGTTGCCCGCCGGGAACAGTTTTCAAATCCCGACATGCCACTGGTGAAATCCTTCCCACCAATGCACCTGGGAGAGATCCTATCGTAACCCGTATCCTGTGGCTGAAAGGAACCGAGCCTCAAAACTCCAATGCTTATAACCGCTTTATTTATATCCATGGCACCCCGGAGGAGAAAAAAATCGGCAGACCTTCGAGCTTTGGCTGTATCCGGATGCGTTCGCAAGACGTCATTGAGCTTTATAATATCGTAGGAGTCGGCGCTACCGTTGAGGTCAAAACCGCAGGTGCGCCAAGACCTCTCGCGCATATCGTAAGAGGAGGTTGAAGCCCGCTCCTTTAAGGAGTATGCTTACTTCTTGTGGGAATTGTACGCCTAATCTGTGTGTTTATTGCGGTGATGCTGAGTGGTTGCGCATCTTCCAAGACGGATACTCCCTCTGAGAGGAGCATGAAGGATCGCTGGCAAAAACATGTGACTGAGAAGGAAATGGCCATACACAATGTGAATGACGGCAAACCTTTTCCGCTCAGTGCCGCAAACTCTCCCCGTGAATTCCGAACGGGAGATTTCGTGAATTCGAAATCGCCTTCGATGAAGACCTATTCATCCTCGGATTTTTCCGGCACCGATAAGTACAGCGGAAAAGATAAAGGTTTTACCGCTGGAGAGTCCAGCCTCACCGACAAGACCATGGCTGCCGGATCAGATGAGAAATACGGATCGAAGAAATACGCCGAAGACCAGACTTACGCGGGTACAAAAAAGAATTCAAACGCCGAAAAACAGCCTATTGCCGCCAACAAGACAACATCGGTTCCTGGAGCGACCTCCCAAAGCAAACTCGATGCCCAGGGTCAAGTGCTTCACGATAAAATTACCAAAAAGGAACTCACCGTTGATGAAGTGCGTGAGTTGTTAAACAAAGACCATGACGTACGCTGAAAATGCTGCTTTGCGCTTGCGCTGAATGCTGTGGAGCTTTAGGGATGCTCGCACAATGAGTGCTATGGAAGGATC
>JBDTJR010000061.1:0-16046 GCA_039935735.1 Chthoniobacterales bacterium
CGATCTTTTCCGTCACGGCTTTTATTATCGCGACGGCCCTGACCTTGAGGACGATCGCGTTGAAAACCACGGTCACCGCTCCCTCGTCTGTCGGGTCTCTCTTCGTAATTTTTATCGCCATGTTTCGCAACGAGCTTGGTGACTTGTTTCGATGGGCCTGCTTCTTTTGCCCATGCGGGTGCAAAGCTTAGGGACAGATCAATGCCGGACAAATCGGCGGAAACGGATGGCTCATCATTCATGACGCAGGAAGCCTACCATGAGGATTTGCCAGAGGGCAAAGGGCAAAAGAAGATTACGGCGGGAAATTTACAGGATGCCGTTTACGAAGGCATCACGCTCAAAAGGGGCGAAATTCTCGTGCTTTTCCCCGGTGCCGATAAAACGGGGGGAAATACCGAGTTCTTTCTGGATGGCGACCACAATGCCGCCCTTTCCGCTGCCATCGAGCTTGGTGACAATGGTGCCGGTAAGATTCGCCGGTTCCTGAAATTCGCGGGCCTGATTCAGGGCATTGCTGCCCGTAGTGGCATCGAGGACAAGCCATGATTCCTGTGGTGCGGTCGGGTCGTGCTTGGCAAGCGTGCGGCGGACCTTGCCGAGTTCCAGCATGAGATTGCTCTTCGTATGCAGACGGCCCGCGGTATCGCAGATGACAAACTCGATATTCTGACGCTGCGCGGTCGCATAGGCATCGTAGCAAACCGATGCGGGATCGGCATGATAGTCTCCGGCGAAAACAGGGACATCGATTCGCTCGCCCCATGCCTTGAGCTGTTCGATGGCTGCTGCGCGAAACGTATCCGCCGCAACAAGCAGCACGGAGTGCCGACGCGATTTCAAATAATACGCCAGCTTTCCAGCCGAGGTCGTTTTTCCCGTGCCATTAACACCGACGAGCATGATCGCTTTCGGCTTCATCGGCAGCGGGCGCAACGGCGGCGAAGAAACCGGCAATACCTTGAGAATTTCCTCGCGCACGGCTTCTGCAGCGGACTCGGCGGTGACGGTGCCTTCACGTTTGCGCAGAAGATCGAGAATCTCCATCGTCATCGGAAGCCCGAGATCGGCGCGGATCAGAGTCTCCTCCAGCTCATCCCAGTCGACGGCCTTACCGGTGAATTTGTTGATGAAAGATTTAAAAAAATTAAGAGCCATCGCGAGAAAACGGAGTTTTACTTTTCGTTTTTTTCGTTCTTCGGCAAGCCCAACTCGATGCGAATGCTATCGAGAATGCCATTTACGAAACGCCCGGAATCCTGCGAACCCAGATTCTTCGCAACCTCGATCGCTTCATTGATCGAAACGGCGGGAGGGATATCCTGGCGGTGCAGCATCTCATAGATGGCGAGGCGCAAAATATTGCGATCCACTGCGGATAGACGGTTGATATCGTAGTGTTGGGTATGGCGGTCGATGCGGCCATCGATCTCTTCCTGATGCTCGACGACACCCGCGACGAGGTCTTCGCAAAACTTCCGCGTCTCATCGGGCGCGTTACGGATTTTCCAGAAATTTTCGAGCGCCTCGAGAGGCGTCATGCCACGATTGATATCGCGAAGATAAAGATACTGAATGGCCGCTTCCCGGCCGTCATGTCGCATACCCATGGCTGTTATTTGTTTTGCAGGTCGGCAACGATCTTTGCCATCTGGAGCGCCGAGCGGGCGGCTTCCACACCGCGGTTTTTCTCTTGTTCGATACAGCGCTCCTTTGCCTGCTTTTCGTCATCAAGCAGGAGGACTTCATGAATGACGGGAATGCCGGACTCCAGCGCGACCTGCTGAAGACCGTGCGTGACTGCGGTGGCAACCAGATCCGCATGCTGTGTTTGCCCGCGCAGGATAACCCCCAGCGCGATGATCACTTCATGTTTTTTCTTCGCCGCCACAAGTTTTGCAATAAACGGGATCTCAAATGCCCCAGGAGCCGAGAATAACTCCAAAGCCACGGAGGACTGAATGGCATAAAGCTCCCTGGATGCATTATTTACCAGCCCCTGCACAAACTCCGCATTGTATTCGCTCGCCACAATCGCGACACGGTGCTGCACATGCGCAGAAATCATGCGCGGGCGGACAGGCAGGTTCACAGACATAAGTTATTCACAGTAGTCACCAAATTTCCCTTCTCTGCAAACTAGAACTGCGGATTTTTTTACAACTCCCCCTGTCCCAAAGAGATACTTCCAACGGGCGTCGTGCGCCAATTGACAAAATAAAAACCTTCGCTATACTTGCTGCTTATGACGCCTGTAGATGACACAAATGACTCCAATACGCATGTAGCAAATACTGCTCAATTTGGCCGCATAGTTTTCATTTATTGGGCTACAACGCTTGCCGTTGCGATCCTGGTTACCGGCACGTTCGTTTATCTCATGGGCTTCGTTCGCGACTGGGTAAACTAGTCCCAGCGCGGGACTCTTTCCTGCTTTTCGCTTCCCGGGTTACTGAACCTTGGGAGGAAACGGAAAGGACGACTTTTCCCCTTCTTTTTTACTGTCGATCTTCACCGTAGCGGTGTGCGGCATGAGGCGTGCCTTGATTTTGAGAAAAAACATGTCTTGCGGTTTACGTGCGAGCGGGAATGGCGTCACCTGGCCATTATCGTGAATCTTCGGCGTGAGGAAGTCATTGTCATTCGTCAGCATCATTTCGAAGACATTTTCGGAGGGAGAGCGAAGATAGGCGAGGCCTTCCCATTTCGCACCGAGCGTTTCAGCGCTTGGCCCGTGCTTGCCGAAATCGAACTTCAGCGAGGGCAGATTAAAGAGAAGCTGCTTGCGCACCGCTTTCAGGTCAACTGCTCTTGCGAGAGATTTGGAACCCTCTTTTGTTTTCTGCAGACGGTAAGGTGCAAATGCGCTGTCCATAAGATTCGTCGCGCCACGGATATCTACCAGCCAAACGGCCTTATACCTGGCAGGCGGGGCGTGCAAACTGCCATTCTCGCCGCTTTTATCACGCTCGATAACAAAGAAGCGATTGTCATCCAGCGCCGCGATCTCGTTGACGGAAAGTGCCGTCTGCACCGTTGGCTTGTCCCCAGGTTTTCCAAAGCGTTGAATGATCGACTCGGCAGATTCAAATGCATAAGCATACTCGGCCTTGATCTTGCCGCTTGAGAGATCCATGAAAAGCATACGGGTGTAGATACTGTTTTGGCGCCCGTCCTGCGCGAGTGGTTTTTCCAATAGCAGGACAGCTACCTTGCCACCGGAAATCAGTGTCAATCCCTCGAAGCCGAGATTCACCCGTCGTCCACTGATGACGTCCGCACTGGCGGAAAAATTAACCTTCCCGTTGCTATCGATCGGCGTGTAGTAATCCGGCGCGCGCAGGCGACGCAGCATTTTTCCGTCGCGGCTAAACTGGTAGAGGTATGGGCCGTATTCGTCGGTCACATAAACAGTGCCGTCGGGAGCGACTGCAATTGCTTCAGGATCAATGCATGTGACTCCTGCCGGAGTCACCGGATGATCCGTAGGATCTGAGCTGGGATTGATACCCGTCATTTCCTTTCCATTCTCATCCTTGAGAATGACGACTTTTTCCACATCCACACGTAGCTTGCGAAGCGCGGTGGGATCAGGGGAAATTTTCGCGATAACAAACCTCGGGCGATAGGAAAACGCACCATTGCCAGGCCCACGGTCGGAGACGCAAAAATAGCGATCAATTTTCCGATCATAGCAAATACCCGAGCCTATACCACCGATGGTATCGCCCCGGGCATCCACAGCGTTTGCAGGCAGCGTCCCATAGGCTTCCACTTCGCCACCTGCATAAAGCAGGGCCGGGAAAATGAGAGAAACTGCAAAGAAAATGGCCCATCTCATGGCTACGACATTGCCTGCCCATTCGCCAAAATTAAAGACAAAAGCGTGACAGTTTCTGCGGTATTCCGTAACAATCACGCAACAAATGAGCGATCCACTGTGGGATATTTATGACCGCATGATGGCTGCGTTGCAAAAGCGAATGCCACCTTCGTGGCGTCATCGCTTTTTTAGCCGACGCATCCGTCACGTATCCTTGCATGAAAAACCCAAAGCATCCCTGGAAGTCCGGGAGGTAGAGGAGGTGCATGAACTCTATACCCCTATTCCAATTTCTTCACTACCTCCGAAACGAGAAACCGAGAAGGAACGCGCCAGCACCCTTCCCGGTGCGCCTACTACCGGCAATGTGCTCGTCACTGGCGGTGCGGGATTCATCGGTAGTGCGGTGATCGAGGCCTTAAATCAAAAAGGCATCGAGCGCATCCTCGTCGCGGATTTTCTCGGCACTGACAGTAAATGGAAAAACTTAA
The DNA here is from genome assembly GCA_039935735.1 of Chthoniobacterales bacterium. GTDB lineage: Bacteria > Verrucomicrobiota > Verrucomicrobiia > Chthoniobacterales > JBDTJR01 > JBDTJR01. The sequence continues at coordinate 4,315 of JBDTJR010000061.1, forward strand.
ATGCCCTCAAGGTGGATGACGTGGTTTGCGCCGATCATTTCCTGAACGAGATCAAGCGGCATCCCGATCATTTTGGAAAATTTTCCGCAGTCTTTCATCTTGGCGCGTGCTCCGCGACCACGGAAGCGAACGCAAGTTATCTCCTCGAAAATAACTATGCCTACACAAAGTCCCTCTGCCGGTGGGCACTCGCAGGAAAGTCACGATTTGTGTATGCTTCTTCCGCCGCGACTTATGGCGACGGCAGCCAGGGCATGAAGGATCAGGGTACAAACTTGCACGATTTTCGCCCACTGAATATGTATGGCTACTCCAAACATCTCTTCGATCTCTGGGCCCGACGCCAGGGTATTTTAGACCGTATTGTCGGCCTAAAATACTTCAATGTCTTCGGTCCGAACGAATATCACAAGGGCGACATGCGCAGCCTCGTTTGCAAGGCGTACGAGCAAATTGTATCGACTGGAAAAATCAAACTCTTCAAAAGTTACAATCCCGAATACAAGGATGGCGAGCAGGTGCGGGACTTTGTCTATATCAAGGACGCCGTAGCAATGACGATGCACCTAGCCACCACACCGGAAGCCGGAGGGCTTTACAACATCGGCACCGGGAAACCACGCACGTGGCTGGATCTTGCAAATGCGATCTTCACAGCGCTCGACCGGGAACCCGAGATCGAATTCATCGACATGCCCGAGAACATTCGCGGACAGTACCAATACCACACGTCGGCGAATATTGCGCGACTGCGAGACACTGGCTACAAGAAGCCCGCGATGAAACTCGAGGAATCGATTCGTGACTACGTAAAGAATTACCTGTTCCCCGGAAAATATCTCGGGGATTGAGGAATTACGAAAGCGCTTTTACTTCGCAACTGTCCAGGGTGTCTCGCCCTTCTTCGATTTAAGCGAATTCATTACGACATAGAGGATCTTATCCAGATTACCCGCACTTGTGCGGAAAATGTCCTTGGCATCCGCAGGCGGTTGCCAGGTGGCCTTGGTCAGCGCCGGGCCGAAACGGAGATCTTTAATACCAATGACCGCTACGAAGTCCTTGCGGCGGATTTCGATTCTCCGCGGTAGATAGCCTGCAGCGATCCATACCTTTGCGCGAAAATCTTCGGCTTTTACCGCCTTGGCGATTTCCGGCATTAGTCCGCCTTCCAGCACACGGCATGACTCGCCATTCAGTTCCTGAATTCCGCCATCCTCAACGGTGAAAAGCGCTGGAAGAAAAACCGCCTGCTGCGCATTAATGGGCATCGTAAAAGGGGTGGCACTCACTTTGCCCGGCTTCAGGTCGACCTTGAATTGCTTGAGAAGAAACTGCACCTTTTCCCCGGGCACCGCCCAGATATTGTCCCCATCGCGGCATACGGTAGCCTGTTCGCCCAGAATGGGTGCGGTCAGCTTCACCTTATCCGGATATTGGACAGCGGCGGAAAGTGTCGCCCCCTTGAATTGCTTCGGTAGTCGCCCGCTAACTTCTTCGAAAACAATCGTCAGAAGCGCAGCGTGATTGGGATTTTTGGTATCCGTGAGCAGGATATTCACAAACGGCGCGAACATTTTCCCCAGTACATCGTACCGATTATCCGTAGGAGCCGGACCGGAGGGCACCACAGACCCGTAAGGCTCGGCAGGGAGAGTGGCCGGAGCTGTCGCATCCTGGGCCACCCCATGATGCATGGAAAAAATAAGAACCAACGAGCAATACAATAAAATCCGCTTCATTTCGTTCCCCACTCATAAAGTCAACCCGCCGCTGTTGCCAGAGGTTTTTACGTTTTCACCTTAGAGAAGAGGCCTGCGATTCTTATCTTGTAGGAAATGCGCCTCTTATTTTTTTGCTACAATGGTTTCCTTTAACGTCCCACCCGCAGAGCAGGTAGCAAGGTAGCCATTCGCAAGAGGTGCCTTCAGTAATATGTCATCTGGTGAAACCCCTCGAGGTTGGAGGTAGGCGATCTGAAACTTTCCAATGGCAGCCCGGTATTCGGGTGGTAATTGAGTTGAAACTACATCCAGAGAGGTCGGCCATGTGTGGTTTCCGGCAATTTGCCGGTCTTTCCGAATTTGCCAGTAAATGTAATGAAGCGCGTCTTCCAGCGAAGGAATAGGAAGGCGCTTTTCAGTCACGGAACAAGTGACTCCCGGTCCATCGGGAAGCGTAATATCCAGAACCACATCACCCGGCGAGGGATTTTGGGAAGGACGTGTATAAACCAAACCGAGTTTCACAGCATCCTTGAGAAGATCGGGATCAAGGTCTCCTTTTTTCGCAATATCGTCCAGCGACTGGGGCCACAGGATCGTTTTACCGGGGGTCCTTTCCACTGCTGCCAGGATGGCATCCATATATTTATCGGCACGCGCGAGTTTGGTTTTTCCTTCCCAATTTCTAAGAATCACCGACACCTGTTGCGGATCGCGCGTAAACCCATAATGAATGCGGATGGCGATGCGCCCCATCAGAGGCGCGCTCTCGGATTCCGAGGGCTGACAGAGCGGAGGACTCGGAATATTCGCTTTCACAAAGCCATTGGGCACTACCGGCATGCGGAAAAGCATTCCATCCGGTGAAATCAGAGTAAGCGTGTCTTTCGAAAGTTCGTATTTACCCGTGACACCGTAAGATCCGACGACGATTTCAAAAACATGATCCCCTTTGAGCTCCAGCCAGCCTTCAAACCAGCTATTCACCAGAAAATATCTTCCAACCTCCGGGCCCGGTTCCGAGGATTTGACGGACGTAGAGGTCTTAAATTCGCAGGATACTAGAAAAAATAAGGGGAGAAGAAAGGCGAAGGTGAAGCGCTTCATGACCAAGCAAAGAACCAAGAAATACGTGGAAATACAATGCCACTTACGGATCAGGAAATAAAAATGTGTTCCTTTCCCTTGGATTTCCGGCAAATGCGCGGTATTTATTCTTTTTTCTTCGAATGATACATCCGTTACTCTCAATGGGATTGGTTTATGTCTTCTCCAAGTCGCCGCCGGAGGGGAAGGCCATTCTCGCGACCCTTTTTATCGCTTCGATCTTCAGTTGGTCGGTAATGGTAACAAAAATGCGCGTGCTGCGTTTCGCACGGAAGCAATCCGAAGGCTTTCTAGAATACTTTCATCGCGACCGCCAGCCTTTGACGCTTTATGTCGAGGGAGAGCATTTCGAAGGGTCTCCGCTTTACGACATCTATCACGCGGGATGCAGTGAGTTGCTCTTCCAGCTTCTAGGTTCGCCGGAGGTAGATGAGACTTTTAAGGCGCGGCTGGAATCCGCAGGCAAGATCTCGCCCGCGCAGATGCGCGCTGTTTCCGCTGCCATGGAGCGTGCCGTAGGAGAAGCCGGACTGGAGCTGGAATCCCAGATGATCATTCTTTCCACAGCCGTCAGCGGGGCGCCTTTTCTCGGGCTGCTCGGCACGGTATGGGGCGTCATGGATGCCTTCAGCGGCATTGCCACTGCGGGAAATGCAAACCTCGCGGCGATGGCTCCCGGTGTTTCCGGTGCACTTATCACGACCGTTGTCGGCCTCCTTGTCGCCATCCCCGCGATGTTCGGCTATAACTTCCTCGTCACCTCGGTGCGCTCGATGATCGTGCGCTCGGAAAATTTCGCCACGGAACTGGCGTCGGATTTTGAACACAAATTCGTGGAATTCGGCATTCGCACCGTAAACCGTTAACCTCTCATGCGCCGCTATACAGAACGCCACCAGATGCACACGCTCGCGGAGTTGAACGTGACGCCGCTGCTGGATCTTGCGTTCGTTCTCCTGATCATCTTCATGATTACCACGCCACTCATCGAAAACAGCGTGGACCTCGTCGTGCCGACAAGTGCCGCCGCAAAAAGCAAAGTCAATCCGGCGGATGTACAGACAGTATCCATTGATAAAAATAAAACTTTAAAATTTAATGATGCCGAGATCACTACTGCGCAACTCCAGGAGAAACTCACGGAAATGAAGGCCGCAAATCCCGATATCGCCGTGGTCGTGCGTCCGGATAAAAATCTCACCGTCCAGGAGCTTGTCAATGTCATGGATATTCTCGACCGGGTAGGCATCTCGCGCGTCGGCATGATGGCCAGACCAGAGGACGCCACCCATTAATCGACGATGGGAGACCCAGGATTTCGCCGCAATCTGGTCCTCATCGGACTACTGCATGTGGTCGTAATCGGCTTCATTATCTGGATTTCCGTGCGGGAAATTAAGAAGCCGCAGCAAAATATTATTTGGATGGATTCCGGCACCGCCGCCGCTGCTGCAAAAGCACAGGAAGGAAGCAACGAGGAAGAAGAGGAAACTCATGCCACGCCGACACCAAAACCTGTTTCTCACTCCTCACCAGACTCGACACCGCGTGATGAAGCAGAGGTCGCTCTCTCGACTCCCACCGCGACACCCGTCTCTACACCAATCCCTACCGCAACTCCTACCCCGACACCGACACCAACTCCGACCGCTACCCCAACACCCTCTCCCACCGCAACTCCTACACCGAAGCCAACGCCTAAACCGACACCTAAACCGACACCTAAACCGACACCCAAACCGACACCCAAACCGACACCGAAGCGTTCTCCAAAACCGAGTCCCAAACCGTCGCCCAAGCCTTCTCCTAAACCCTCCCCAAAACCAAGTCCCAAGGATTCCCCTCAAGAGTCCGCAGCGGAAAAAGCCCAGGACGCCAAAGACGCCGAGCATTCAGAAACCGCCGCGAAATTTCTCGCTGCCAAAAAGGGAGAGGAATCCGGTACGGATGACGGCGAAGGCCCTACCGGAAAATCCTCTGGCGCGAAAACAAATGGTCAAGGTGGCGCGGGCGGAGGCAATGGAAAGGCCAGCGGTGGGACGCCGGGCGGAAACTCCGAATACGGCTGGTATTACGAAATGATCCATGACCGATTTTATAGTCAGTGGGATCAACCCACCTCGATCTACGAAAATAAAAAGGATTTCGTATGCACGGTTAAGATTAAAATCGATCAAGACGGAAAAATTGACGGTGTTTCTCTCGTAAAATCCAGCGGAAACACCCCTATGGATGAATCCGTCATGGCGGCCGCAAAACGAGTTAAGCAAATCGATCCCCTTCCAAAGGGTCTCGGCAAAGGCAGTGGGTATGAACTTCAGATTAACTTTGAGCTGGAGTAGTCTCGGGAGAATTCCTACCACAAGCCTTCTTTCCGGCTTGCACCTTACGCATTTGTAAAAGAACCTTTGCCGGTGCTGCAACTTGATGATGTCACGTTATTTGTCGGCAAGGGGGATAACATTACTCCCCTGCTCGCGGATGTTCGCCTGAGTTTTCCTCAGGGGCATTTTGTGGCGATCATCGGGCCTTCAGGCTGCGGAAAGAGCACGCTTCTGAAAGTCATCGCGGGCGTCGCTCAAGGGGAGGAGGAAGGCACTATCTCCTGGAATGGGCGCAATCTCTCGGAAGAGGATTTTTCCCCTTCGGAGATTGGCTATGTGCCGCAATTCAGCATCGCTCACGATGACCTCACAGCGATGGAGTGCGTGCAGTATGCAATGTCGCTTCGCGTCGTCGCAAAACCCGGAGTCTCTCCGCAGGAGGAATGTCGCCTCATTCTTGAAAAAGTCCGCCTGCACGAGGCGGCGAACCGTCTCGTACGTGTTCTTTCAGGAGGCCAGAAACGACGCCTCGCCCTTGCGATGGAGCTCGTCAGTTCCCCTGCCATGCTCCTTGCCGATGAGGTCACTAGTGGACTAGACCCTAATTCCGAGGACGAAATTGTGCGCCTGCTTGCAAAAATCGCGCATGAGGGAAATCGCCTTGTCCTTTCTGTAACGCATAGCCTTCAGAACATTGAGATGTACGATTCCGTGGTCGTTCTCTACCAGGGAGTCGTCGCTTATCACGGTCCTGCGGAGTTTTTGACCCATTACTTCCAAGTGGAGAATCCACAAAAACTTTACTCGCAACTCGGAAACCAGAGCGCAAAGAGCTGGGAGCAATCCTGGCAAAAACACAAGGATGCCTTTCTAGAAAGCATCCGCGCGATACAAGATGAAGATCCCGTCATCGAAAATACGGAAATGGTCACTTTCGAAAGCACGGAAGATGAAGCCCCCGTATTGGAGGAATCCTTTGATATCGAGTCTGAGAAATCCGAAGAAAACCCAAAGACATTGGAAGTCGAAGCCGAAGAAGTCGAAGAAACAGACCCCAACTTTGCGTCGATTCCTAGCGCCTATTCGCAATTTTCCACCCTGTTTGGTCGCCGTCTTCGCATTTTTTTCCGCAACAGAATGCAATTACTTCTCCAGCTCGGCTTGATCTTCGGTTTTCCGCTGCTCGTCGCCGTCTTTGCATGGAACGGTTTACCACAGGTAAAAAACCTGAGCATGAACCTCGACCTCGATGTCGTGCACCAGCTCATGGAGGCAAAGGATTTTCTTGTTCAGGCGAGCAAGATCGGCAGTCTCGTTTCAGGAATTGTGATGTTTCAGGTCATTCTTCTTACGCTGATGGGCGCCAATAATTCCGGGCGCGAAATCGCTGCCGAACGCCTGATCCTCGAAAAGGAAAAACTCGCCGGTGTCCGGGCTGCGAGTTACGTCGCCAGCAAGGCGGCATTTCTTGGCATCCTCGTATTTGCACAATCGATATGGATGGGCCTTTTTATCCATTTTATATGCCAGTTACCCGGCGAGCTGATGATGCAGCTTTTACTGTTATTGCTCGCGAATGCGGCGATGACCGCTATCTGTCTCGGCATTTCCAGCTTCATGCCCACCGCCGAGCAAGCTTCTCTGGTATCTATTTACCTCGTCGGCTTTCAGCTTCCACTTTCCGGCGCGGTGCTGGCGCTTCCACAGTGGCTTGGCGATATTGTCCGCCCCTTTATCGCGGCCTATTGGAGCTGGTCGGGAGTCCTTCAGACTCTCAAGGGCGAGCGATACTATGACATTATTCAGACCGTGGCCCAGACGCATCTCTCTCCGACTCCTCTTTGCGTATGGGTTCTCTTTCTGCATGTATTGGTCGGTCTTTTTATCGCATGGGTTGGCTGTCAGCGTACGCGGTGGGAATAGAAAAACCTCTATTTCTCCCGTATGGGTAGATGACCTCTATTGTTAATTTATAAATTCTGTGTAATTTATCTTCCTACATGGCCAGACGTTCCCGCTCCAAGCCTAATTATCTCATTATCGGCGCTGCCGCCGTGCTGATTCTGGCTGCCATTTTCGGCGCCAAAATATTTATGGGAGAAGGCAATGATCCCTACCGCAAGTTTGAAAAACTCGACACTCAGACTTACCTCGAAAATTCCAATAGCCTGCGCGGAAACGTTTATAAGATCGAAGGCGAAGTCATGAATGATCTCGCATGGTCACCCAGTCAGGGACGCCTCTTTTCTTTCGGCATCAATAACTCCAGTTCGGAGAGTTCCTACTCTTCAGACAAACACACTTCCGTCATCCCCATCCTGATCCCGGTCTCGTTAAACAGCACGAATATTCAGAAGGGACAGCGCTTTATGGTTCTCATCGAAGTCATGGATAATGGCATTCTTCGTGCAAAGGAAATCACCAAGGCATCGAAGTCATGAAACGACTCCTCTTTTTTTCCGCAGCCTGTTCGGTTTTATTTGCGATTTCAACTTCTCTGTTCGCACAGACCGCAGATGCTCCACCCCCAAAAGTTCCTGCGCCAGCATCTGGTAATAATGGAAATTCCAGCAGCAACGGAGGGAATAACAGCGGCAATAATGGTGGAAATAGTAATGGAAACGATAACGGCGCTCGCAATAATAACAACGGCCAATCTTCTTTCCTTGGCAGGGATACGCCCTTCTTCGATCCGGGCAGCGAAATCGTCACGTGGGACGGTAAAAACTGGAATATCAATAATAACCGCATCTTTGCGGCACGATTTGAAAAATATCTGAGCGCTCCTGCTGAATCGTCCAAAGACGACCTCGAATACGATGCCGTCCTGGAAAAAATACGGCATCTCCTGGCTCCTGCCGAGGCCACTCCGAAAAATATTGACGAGGCCTTCAAGCTTTTGACCAAGGCATCGGAATACCAGCGCGATGCCAACCTTTGCGACACTATTGGAAACCAGGTCTACAGCGCATGGTCCGCACAACGTTCCATGGATCGCCTCACCGCCGCAAATGAAGCGCTCGAGGAAGACCGCAAGCGGCTCGAGTGGAACTCGAAGATGACTGTGCAGGGCAGTGTTCTTGACGCCGATGCGGGTTCCGCCCCTGGCGCCAAGTCAGGAGGCGCAGCGCAAGCCGTCTATGCTAAAAATGCCGAGCTGAAACGCACCATGGAGATGCAGCCCCTGACCCAACGACTCGCGGAAATCAATGCTGTTCTCAAAGCCAATCAGCTTAAAAGAGAAGTATCCGCCCTTCAGGCAAAGATGGAGTTTCAAGCGTTTATCATTCAGCTCTTTCTCCAGCGTCGCTTTCAGCATGTTGTAATTGCCACTCGCTTTTACCGCTCGGTCTTCACCGACGGAGAAACCCAGCTTCACGTCGGCGCGGAGGCCAAAAATCTTTTTTCGAAAACCACTGGCATGCCACCTACCATTTCGACCGTTGACTCGATGGCCAATGAGATCATGCATGACGTGCAGGAAGGGATTAATGCCTTCAATTTTCTCCTCGAAAAAAACGAACTGGAGAGCGCTAGCAAGCGTCTCGCGGAAACATTTCTCATCGGCGAATACCTGCCCCCCGTCCGAACACTGGATCGTGATAAAAAACGCAAAGTTCTGGCCTTTGAACAAAAGACAAACCAGTTGATCTCCGCTATCGAGGTAAAGGACTACACCCTCGCGGAGAATCTTGTCAAAGGGCTCCAACAGTCTGCGACGGATTTTGACAACTCGAAGCCGATGGCCGCCATCGAAACCGCCCGCAATCTCGCCAGCCTCCATCTCGCAAAGGCAAAAAATGCCGCCGTCAGCGGCGACAAGGAAACACTCGAAACGGAGTTAAAAGAAGCGACGGAAATCTGGCCGCGGAATCCCGATCTCAAAGAAGTCGCCGGTCTCATCTTTTCCCAGGGAGATGTGCAACAGCGGGCCATCGTGGATTTCGAGCAACTCCTGAGCCAGCGGAACTACCGCCAGATTTACGATGACAAGGCTCGCTTCATTGCGGCAACTGCCACGAATCCAGAGAAGGCAAAGCAACTGCAGAAAGTCCTCGAAGACATGACGCAGATCGAAAGCTCCATGATCCGTGCTCAGGAAATCGAAAAACACGGCGACTACGCAGGCGCATGGGAAAGCGCTGAGATGGCTTTCAAAAAATTCCCTGATGACAATAAGCTCAATCAGATCCGTGCCGACCTGACCACGAAAGCGGCTTCCTTTGTCAACTCCCTGAAAAGAGCCGAAGAGCTGGAAGCCAAGGAACAATATGGCTCAAGCCTCGCATGGTTCCTCAAGGCCAAGCAGGAATATCCCAATAGCGAATTTGCAGATGACGGCATTAACCGCATCGTCAAAAAGCTTTTTCCTGACGCAAAATAACGAATCGCTCTTTCGCTAGAGCAGCATTAACGCAGCGCCTACGATAATCGTAGGAATAATTGCCGCCGCAAGCAATCCCAGTGGCTTGATGCCGTCCGGGCCAAAGTAGGCTTGAAGTATCGATTGCCCTGCGGGGTTTGGCGCATTCGCGATCACCGTAAGACCTCCACCTGCGACTGCTCCGGCGACCACGGCATGTTTTAACTCTTCCGTGAATCCCGGTACCAACGTTGCAAGATAGGTAATCGCTGCATTGTCATTGACTGCCGTAAGCAATGTAGAGCCGATCATGAGCGACCATTTTCCAAGACCTCCAAGCACTGGCGCAATCCACCATTGCTGACATCCGCCATGAATGACCAGCGCCGCGAGGAAGAAGCCGACCAGCATCGGACTGCGCAGCCCAATCGCCTCCTGATGTCGATCGGTGGCAGCCACGAAAGCGAGGAAAAATAATAGCCCGAAAACAAGCAACGCGGGATAGTGTGCATTCACAACGGTCCACGCAATGGCAAGCAAATGCACTATCGTTACGGGAATCGGCACAGGGTCGTCGACCGTCCTTTCATCAACCGGAGCTTTAAGCGAAAGTAGTTCCTTTCGGAATACTGCGAAAAATAGAAGATTGGAGACGGCGATACCGACGAGGGAGTGCCAGCCAAAATTCATAAACATGAAGCTCATACTCCAGCCCCATTTACCAGCAACCATGACAACCGGCGGCGCTGCAAAATGCGTAAGCGTGCCACCCACCGAAATATTCACAAAGAGCAGCCCCAACGTGGCATACCTCAGACGCATACTGGGTTGTAATTTATAAAACCGCTCGATCAGTAGCAGTGCACAGATCGTCATCGCCGCAGGCTCCGTGATGAAGGAGCCCAATATCGGCCCCACCGTCAGAATGGCCACCCACCATGCGGCGGGCGTGGCACCTCCGAGTCGTGCAAAAAGCGAAAGACATCCCTCTGCAAAGCGTAGGATTGGCTTCGAACTGGCAATTGCCATAACCACGAAAACAAAGATGGGCTCTACATATTGGACTCCGTTAATATAACTCACCATCGTCCGCCAGCCACTGAATGCCGTGATAGCAATCGCCAGCGGAATCACCCATATCCCAAATACCACCTCAATCTCTCCGAGGAAGTGAAACAACACGACCTTGAACTGCAATCGATCTCCTCGCCTCCCAAGTGCCGCCTCGCGATCACTGTCTTCGAGTGCCTGATACTGCCGCTCGAAATGGTGAGAAATCGCCAGGAATTTCGATGCAAGAAAGGTATGGCAGATCGCCAGCAAAAAAATCCCCGTCGCCACCGCATTAAAGGGATCGGCTACTATGCGTCCGCGAAGCTTTTCCCATATACTGGAGACAGACCCATCCTTGTAGCTATCGATGGGGCGTGGAAACACTTGCGCATTCTCCGGTGAGGGTGAAGTCGCCGCAGATACCGTTGCTGGCAGCATGGAAAATACTGCTAACAGCAACAGACAAAGAAAAATGATTTTGGGCGGCTTCATGGTTTATCAGAAATGCGGATTTCCAAGAATGCGCCATCCTTGTCCGCCGAGGCGGACAATCAAATAAAGAAAAGTGCGATACCGCAAACCGCGATCACAATGCCTGCAAACCGGACAAGCTGTGGTTTTGCAATGCGTTGCATGGCGATGCCAATACCAATACCGAAAGCGTGCAAAATCGCCGTCGCCAGGATGAAACCCGCGCCGTAAAGAAATCCGGAAGCGGTATCCGGCATCTCAGCCCCGTGTGCATGGCCGTGACAGATTGCAAAAAGCCCCACGATCCCGATACTCGCCCACAGCGGCAACTGCGCCGAAGCCGCGATAAGGACGCCCAGCGTCAGCACCGAAATGATAATACCCGTTTCCACATACGGCACCGGGATTCCTGCCATGCCCATCGCACCGCCAAGCGCCATCACACTTACAAAGGTAAGAGGCACCGCCCAGATCGCGCGGCCGCCCATTTGCGCTGCCCAGAGACCCACGGCGATCATTGCACAAATATGATCAAGTCCGCTCAAAGGATGCCCGAAGCCATGCATAAAACCATGCGTGGTGCCCACACCGGTATGCGCGTGCACAAGGGAGGGAATCAGCAGACAGATCGCCGCTACGGTGTAGGGATGAATGGAAAATCGTTTCATTGCTCCTTTCTTATACTGTCCG
>JBDTJR010000062.1:0-4928 GCA_039935735.1 Chthoniobacterales bacterium
TTCCCCGCGTGGGAAACGAAACTTACGAAGTAGGCGATCTCTTTAATCTGTCTCCTGAAAATCGCGGAGTTTACGATTGGGTTTTTGAACACACTTGTTTTTGCGCCATCGATCCAGCACGCAGAAATGATTATGTAAAGGCTGTGGCTTCCGCTCTTAAAGCGGAAGGCCATCTGCTCGCGATTTTCTTTTTAAATCCCGATCATGACGAAGACGGGCCACCGTTTGGCGTCACGCTTTCGGAACTGGATGAATTTTTTGGCCCATTTTTTTCTCTCGAACGGGAATGGCGCCCCACACGCTGTTTTCCGGGGCGTGAAAATCGGGAAATGGTCCGGCTTTTAAAGAAGCGATAGAATTTAGCGCGGCACAATCTGCGGAAAGTGGTGCGCGAGCGTTGTTTTCAAACGCTCCATCGGTAGACCAATGACATTTGTCAGCGAACCTTCAATGCACTCGATGATGCGCCCGTTATCTTCCTGCGCGGCGTAGGCTCCTGCTTTATCGAGCGGATGGATCGTGTCAATATAACTCTCGATATCCGAATCCCTGAGATCGCGAAACTTCACATAGCTGCGTTCTTCAAACTGGCAGCTCTTTTTTTCATCGCAATGAGTCACGTAGACTCCGGTGAGTACTTCGTGTGTGACGCCACTCAGTTGACGAAGCATGCGAAATGCATCTGCGCGATCCGTTGGCTTTCCAAAAATCTTTTTCTCGAAAACAACCAGTGTGTCGGCACCGAGGACAATGCAGTCGGGAAATTTCGCCGCCACTTCCATGGCTTTATGCTTTGCATTTAGCGCGACCAGCTCCGCCGCGGTGGCAGCTTCGGTGAATTCGTCGACTTCGGGTGAATGACAAACGAAGGAATAACCGGCGGCCTGAAGCAATTCCCGACGACGCGGAGACTGCGAAGCAAGAATGAGAGACGCCGAATCCAATTAAAATCCGTCGTCTGAGAACCCTGTATCGCGGCGTATGCTCTCCAGCTTGTGGCGCATGCTGCGTTCCGATTGGGGTTTATTCAGAAGATGGGTAATTAAAGTAATGATGATGGGGAGAAATGCAGCGATGCCAGCTCCAACCAGAGTAAATGCGGTTTTTTGACGGGCCGGGCGTTTCAATTTATCGGCAATAAGCAGACCTGCGCCAAAGCCGATTACGGTTTGGGAAAATGCCGCAAGGCTCTTGATTGGGATATTTTGCAGAATCTTGGCTAAGGGATACCTCATAACTTCGTGTGGACACTACCCCTGAATTTATGAGATTTCAAGTAAATGGAAGTACGGTCATGAAAAGAGTCCTCGGCGTTGATCACGGAGAAGCCCGCATGGGAGTCGCTTTATCGGATGAAGCGGGGTTCATGGCGCATGCGCTTGAGACCATTCATGTCAAAACAACGAATGCCCTCAACCGACTTACCGAACTCGCCCAGAAGCATGACGTGGCGAATATCATTATCGGCCTTCCCCGGAACATGGACGGAAGCTATGGGCCCGCGGCGGAAAAGGTCCGGGCGTTTGCCGAGCAATTGAAGGGGCAGATCTCCACTCCTGTTATTTTGTGGGATGAACGGATGACGACACTACAGGCGCAGCGTGCGCTCCATGACGCGGGGCGGAATGTCAAAAACAGCCGCGAGGTCATCGACCAGGTGGCGGCACAGACGATTTTGCAAAGCTGGATGGATTCCCAGGCTGATTTCGGCATGCCGATGTAACGATCCATGCCTCGTCTTAAACTTCTCATCGCTTATGACGGCACGTCATTTCGCGGATGGCAAAGCCAGAAGTCCGACGATGCCGTTCAGGACATTATCGAGCGTGCGCTGAGGTCCATTTGTAAAAAACCGGTGCGCCTGCATGGCTCCGGCCGCACCGATGCGGGGGTGCATGCCCTGGGCCAGGTCGCGCATGCGGATGTGGAGCTTTCGCTGACTCCGATCCAATGGACACGCGCCATCAATGCGCTGCTGCCGGAGGAAATCCGGGTGCTTCGGGCGCGCTATGTTACGGAATCTTTTCATGCGCGCTTTTCCGCGGCGGGGAAGGAATATCGCTATGAATTATGGACCGGGGAGATTTTGCCGCCGCATCTTTGCCGGACGGTTTGTCATTATCCGTGGCCGATTGATTTGGAGATTTTGAAAAAGGCTCTTTCGGTTTTTGTGGGCACGCATGACTTTGCGGCATTTTCCGCACGCGGGACGCCGATGCCAGATACGTCGCGTACGATTTACGATATCACCGTACGCTCGAAGGGACCGCTGGTACGCATCACCTACAAGGGAAACGGCTTTCTTTACAAAATGGTACGGATGCTTACCGCTGCTGCGCTACGCGTGGCGAGCGAGCGGGAGCCGCTCTCGGGGATTCGCGAGAAATTGCAACATCCGCACAAGACGCGCAGTCAGCATGTGGCTGCCGCGAACGGACTGACGCTGGTTCGCGTATTGTATTGACGTTTCCTTTTACAGCTCGCGGCCTATGCGGCTATCGAGTTGGAATACCTGACCAGAGGTATGCGGCATCGTGTCGAGAAAGACGATGAAGCGCGCGACTTCCTGCGGCGTGTTAAAGCGATTCAGCACATGGTCATCGGGAGATCGTTCGAGATGCGCGTTCATTTTTGTTTCCAGGTATCCCGGGGTGATCGCGTTTACACGAACGTCTGCTTCGCCATATTCACGAGCGAGGGATTGCATTAATCCATAAAGCGCGGCCTTCGCCGCTGAGTAATTTGCCTGCCCGGCAGCGCCGAAGCGCGCGGAGCCCGAACCGATAAAAAGAATATGCCCGCTTTTCTGCGGGGCCATGTGCATTTCGTACGCAAGACGCGCGGCATAAAATGCGCCATCGAGATTCACGGCCTGCACGGCATCCCAGTCGTTCTCTTCCATGCGCGTAAGGGCTCCGTCCCGTAAAACTCCGGCGGTATGAATAAGATAATCGAGTCGCGGCAGGGCACGGAGAGTCTTTGTTATCGAATCGATGTTTGTCACATCGCACTCGTTTTTTCCGGGAGCGATTACCTGCCAGTCGGCTTTCTCGAGTTCAGTGTGAATGGCTCGTGCGAGGTCGCCCTCGCCGCCTGTGATAAATGCGACGCGTCGCATTACTGCTGCTTGGGCGGTGGTTTTGGCGCTTCGATGAATACCGCAAATGCCTCATACCGATATTGCACATTTGCCGCGAGGCAGATGTAGCGCAGAAGTTCCGTCCATGGAACATTGCTCAGACTCAGGGTAATCTTTACATCGCCGAGCTCCGGGTTTGCCGTCTTGTAGGCCTTCACCATGTTCACTGCGGTTTCCATTTGGTGTGTTTTCACGGGAATTTGCGCCATGAAATCCAACGTGGAGTCCAGGCTTGTCTCCTTAAATTCCACCTTGGGAACGATCACGCGACCGAGCCTTCTTTCCAGCGGGCTCACGGTCTGCGCCTGCAGAGACGTGCTCAAACACGTAATCAGCAAAACCATACTAACCGCTGCTAAAACTCTGGATACTCGGTCCGGGTGAACGATCATTCGAGGGTTATACAGGATACTTCCCTGTCGGGCAATGCGGGCCTCGCCTTAAAGGAAAGTTCTTTCACAGATTGCTTGTGTGCGCTTCTTCCAGTAATAGTTCACCCCGTGCGAGGGTTTTTCTCAATTTGGTTTATCGTGGCGTTGCACTTCGGCTGCTGGCTGGCAAAGGCGGAGACAACGGCTGCATCCACGCAATCGCCACAGATTTTGGTGGCTGAACTCTCGGATGATGAAAAAAAGCGGCTTTTTCTAAAAGCACGCCAGGATATTCATCTCCATGCCTCCCCGACTCCCACTCCGCATCATTCCAAGCCAAAACCAGCACCGTCCGAGGATGAAACGTCTGCTCCCAAGCCAAAACCCACCGAACACCCGCAAACCGAACGCCCACATGTAGAGCATCCAGAACATGCTCAAGTAAAAAAATCCCATCCCCAGGAAGCACCCGAAAAGCCAAAACCGAAATCGGAACCTGCTCCAAAAGCCACGCCCGCCCCTGTAGCACCTCCTACAAAATCGGCAAATCTTCCTCCCGCTCCTGTAGTCATCGAAAAATCCGGCATATCTCAAGAAGAGGGTTATGTCGCTCCTGCTCCGCAATCGAGCAGCTTTTTCTTCGGCCCGCGCTATCGCTACCTGACTCCCTCCGTGCGACGTGAGATCGACAAGGCGCACGTCCTGCGTGGTCGCTGGAAATACATCGTGGTGCATAACAGCGGCACGCGGCAGGGAAATGCCCATGCTTTTGATATTTACCACCGCACTGTGCGAAAAATGCCGAATGGTCTGGCCTATCACTTTGTCATCGGCGACGGCCATGGATCGGGCGACGGGGAGATCGAAATCGGTAATCGCTGGAAGCAGCAGATCAATGGAGGGCATGTCGCCAGTGATTATTTAAACAATATCGCTCTGGGCATTTGCCTCGTGGGAGATTTTAATCGGGATAGGCCCACCGCCGCTCAGGAAGTCGCACTTGATGAACTTATTGTCTATCTCAGAAAACGGGTCGGAAAATTTTCCGGCAAGCCATCGACCGTCGTGGCGCATAAGGAAATTAACCCGCGTCCCACGGATTGTCCCGGCACGCACTTTCCTTACAGATGGCTGCATCAAACTTTCAAATAAGCGATGAAATCCCTTTTATTCATCTGTACCGGAAATTACTACCGCAGTCGCATTGCGGAAATTCTCTTTAATCATTACTCAGCTATTCAGAATGTGCAATGGCATGCAGATTCGCGTGGTCTCACCGTGCAGAGCGAGCTGAAGGGACTCTCCCACCATGCGCGAAAATACCTGGAGGAGCACAAGATCGAGCTTCCCACTGATGCGCTGCGTAATCCGATTGCGATCTCGGTGGATGATTTTACGAAATACGACAAAGTCGTTCT
>JBDTJR010000063.1:0-11795 GCA_039935735.1 Chthoniobacterales bacterium
CATTACGCTCGGACAGAATATTACAGTGGGCAACCTTAGTATTACGGATGACAATAATTATACCATAAAGGGAAATACCCTTACTTTTGATATTAATACAGGAACAGCCGCCACTCTTGCCGTATCGGGTGGAGGAGATCCGATCATTCAATCTGCGGTAACACTAAATGATAATATCAGTATTTCCTCCGCGAGTGGCTCAAACCTTTCCATTACGGGAGCTTTCACCGGTAATAATCATAGCATTACCGTAGCCGGTGCAGGAAATACCGCTCTGACTGGCGGGACTACCACGACAGGGGCTTTGATCAAAAACGATGGCGGAACACTGACAATCGGAGGATCGAGCAATAGCAGCTTTGGATCGGTTACCGTGAACAAGGGTACTGTGCTTCTTGATGCGGGGAGCAGTAAAACTGCCGTTACCAGTGGCAATATTACCGTTAACAGTGGCGGCACCGTCCTGTTGGGTGCCAACAATCAGATCGGGAATACCGTGAATATGGTTCTTAACGGAGGAACCTTTAGCACGGGAGATACCGTGGGATACAGCGAGACACTTGGCACATTGACCTTGTCCGCGAATTCCGTCATCGATCTCGGAACGGGATCGGATGCCCTGGTTTTTGCGGCGAGCAACGGAATCAGCTGGACGGGCACTCTGACAATCACTGGCTGGGTAGGTACGGCGGGTAGCCATGGCGGCGGAACGCAAGGCGAGATTTTCTTTGGAAGCAGTGCGGGCACTCTCACGAGCACCCAGCTTTCGAAAATCGACTTCACAGGCTTCGGCCAGGGTGCGCTTTTGTTAAGCAATGGACAACTTGTTCCTATGGCCGCAGTACCTGAAGCAAAGGTGGCTTTTGGAGTTCTTCTCCTTGTAGGTGGAATTTTCTGGCAGGAACGCCGCAGAATTTTCTCTTTTTTTCATAAGGCCCCGGTGGCTTAGAAGACTCCATTTTCATAAATGGAGTTTTAAAGGGCGGCTTAAGTAATTTGATATAAATTACTTACAATTTTATTACCCTGTCTCTTTATTTCTTTTCCCCATTTGGGGAAAAGTCTAGAGCGTTTACAGAGATTTTTTGCGTTCAATGTAGTGATTTGGGGCTTGTTTTTCAGTAGATACACTACCTATGGTGTAAGCGCCTTAATCTGACCCCTAGATAGCGTATTATCTTGGGGTCAGTTTGGCTTTTTATGCCGAATCCCTATCTGAGAAACCTATGCAAAGCTATGCTACGGCTCAGTATCGTCATTTTTTGCCTTCTCATCGGCTCAGGCGCATTGTTTGGGCAGGAGGAGGTGAGGTCGTCTTTGACGGGAGGTACCGCGTTTCACAACCTCGTGCAACAGGTGGCTGGACCGAGTGCGGGTGGAAATCACTACAATTTCCGGATCGGACAATCGGATTGGTATCTCGCATCGCGCTTTGCGACGGAATACAACAGTAACATTAACCTTTCGCAAACGAATGCGTTGGCAGACATCGTTCTTCGGCCCGCGATCGATCTCCGCGTTTACTGGCAGGCGACTCAGCGGAACTATCTGGCGGCAAAATTTTCCTTCGAATACGACAAGTATATTTTCAACCCCAACTATGACCAGTTCAGTCTGGGTGTAGATCCAGATACGATTTTTGAGTTTAACGTATTCGTTAAAGATGACGTGAAAATTCGGTTTTACGACCGTCCGTCCACTCAGCGTAATGCGGCTAATGACTCGACCCTTGCGAATGTTCAAAATTACAGCCTGATACAAAACATTATCGGCATGGCGGTGACATGGGATATCAACAAATTCATTCTGCAAGTGGGAGTAGAGCGTAATGACCAAAGAAGTCTGAACAGCAATTTCGGAGGTCTGAATACCTACGGCTATCTGGAGTATGCCGACCTTAGCATGAAGGTGAACCCGACGCTCTTTGTGGGTATGCGAGCTACGGTGTCACAGACTTACTACCTCGATTCCGTGCTTAACAGTAACCAGAACACCTCGCTCGGTGTGTATGCTCAGGGGAGGCTCTCGCGGAATACGGGATATCGGATTGAGGGCGGTATCCAGAGCATCACTTTCGGAGACACGGGGAATGCGCCGACGTCTACAAATGCCGTTGCTACAAATCCAGATGGCTCGACAAATCTGACGGCAAATTCCCAAGGTGGAAATTTCTTTGGGCCGTATTTTACGATGGGTATTCAAAGTCGCCTAAACCGTTATTTCACGCATGGGTTCAATTCCACGATCCAGGCGGTGCCTGGAACGACCTCGAACTTTGTATATCTTTACGGATTTGAGTATAATCTGAACTGGCGCCTCAATAGACACGTAAATAGTTCATTATCAATGTTTTATCAATACGGAATCCAGTCTGGTGATGTTGATGCCGAGCGGTACCAACAGTATGGGATCAAATTGAGGTTTGATTATTATATAGTTAGAAATATAAACATATACACAGAATTTGGGGCTATTGTCCGTGCCTCCGACCTTGATGATCGAAGTTACAATCAATTACGAGCCGTTCTGGGATTACAATATGCATTTTAAATCATACAAAAAAGCCGCGTGCATTCTGTTGGCATGCTTAACCCAGTTTGTCGTTAGCTCTAAAGGAATTGCGCAAGAAGCAGGGTCTTCTGCTGCAGCTTCGCCTGTAGTCTCTAAACCTACAGCAGTGAATTCTGTTTTCGCCACGATCAATTCGATGGATGCACTGGATACGAAGCGTCCGCTTGAACCTGGAGATACGGTGAACTACCGCGTCGTGCAGGATGATGAACCCCCACTTACGATTCGTGTTTCGGATGGTGGTGAACTTGAAGTGCCGCTCATCGGCCGTGTGCGGGCTGGTGGACTGACCTGCAAACAGGTTGCGGAAAATGTCCGGGCAGCCCTTGAAAAAACTTATTATAAAAAAGCGACGGTCATCGTGGGATTGGACAGTGTTCATTCCGGACCACGTGGACGTATCTTTCTGACCGGTCAGGTTACTAACCAGGGCCCGATCGAAATGCCAAGCAGCACGGAAAAATTAACGGTCACCAGTGCAATCCTGCAGGGTGGTGGATTTTCAGATTTTGCGAATAAGCGCAAGGTGCGCATTTTGCGGAAAATGCCGAACAATACCACGCAGATCGTGGTGGTGGATGTGAAGAACATCGTGGAAGGCGGACATCTGGAAAAGGATGTCGTATTGCAGGCGGGCGACGTAATTTATGTGCCGGAACGGGCCATAAACTTCTAATTAATTAATGTTATGACAATTCCACCGGGAACGGATGCCGAATCACTAAATGCTCCTGAAAAAGCGGAGCAGTTGCGTACGCGATTCATCCGTTATAAAAATGTTTTGTTTGGTTGGTGGTGGATTCCTGCCCTCACTCTGAGCGCGGGCCTTTGTTTGCAGGCATGGCTGGTTCTTTCGAAGCCCACGCAATTCCAGTCCTCGGGAAGAATTATCATCAGTGGTAAGATTTCGCTTCCTGAAAGCAGTCTCTTCAACGAAGAGGCGATGAACTTTTACGGCACGCAGCAGGAACTGATGCAGAGCACGGAAGTGCAACGTAGAGCGGCGGCGCGCGTGCAGTCGCTTCGACCTGATCTTGAGCCTATACCCATCCAGCTCGCGGTTTCCTATATTCCGCGTACTTCGATTTTCGTGCTGAGTGTTACCGGGTCGCAGCCGGAATACGTGCAGGCATATCTGGACGCGATCATGGAGGAATACATCGCTGTCCGCCGAACGATGGTGACGGAAAGATCGCAGGGAACGCTAAGCGCGATCACGGAAGAACTTTCCCGTTTGCAGACAGAGTTGGATAAAGGACAGGACGAACTTTTTGACTGGCAGAAGAAAAACAACAGCGTGCTTCTTCAGGAAGAAGGAAACAGCGCGGGACGTTATCTTGCGGAACTTAAGCAACGTCTAGCCACTCTTGAGACAAACTATCGTTTGCTGGAGACCTTGTCGCTGGATCAAAACCTTGATCGAAGTGCGGTACAAAATGCAGCGAATCCAAAAGTGGAAGGCGCGCCGAAGGATGTCGATTCACAGTTAATCGATAACGTTATCAGTAGTGGCCCTGCCTTTGAGTATTTGCAGGCTCGTCGTCAACTTTATGTGCTACAAGCGCAGTATCGTAATCTGGGCGATACCTACCTACCTTCAAATCCGAAGATGAAGGTCATGCAGGAGAAAATTGTGGCGCAGGAAAAGCTGATCGAGGTGCTGAAGGAACAGAGCACGGAACAATTTGAGAGCCGCAAGAATGCGGTACGTATCGAAATCGAAAATAAAAAGGCGGACATCGCTACATGGGAAGACAAGGCGCTGGATCTGAGTAAACGCATGGGAGAGTTTGAACGCCTCAAGGCCAAAGTGGATCGTCTCAAGGCTCTCTACGACAAACTTGTGGCGAGTGTGCAGAACGTCGACGTAAACGCAAACATTCAGCAGGACGTTGTTTCCATCATGGAATACGCATCGGCTCCTGGAGAAATTCGTCCACCTCTTATTCGTGAAATGTTCATGGGTGGCTTCGGTGGTTTGGCGCTCGGTCTCGGTATTCTGTTGCTGATCGGTATCCTGGATGACCGCATTGTTTCCATCAGTGAATTGCAATCGGTCTTCGAAGAAGAAGTCGTCGGCGTTATTCCGAAGACGAACTTTGCGCTCAACCCTGTGTTGCATGATGACGATGATCGTCAGCAACTAGTTGAAGCGTTCCGCACGATTCGTTCATGGATCTTCTTTACGCCATGGGAAAGCCATCGACCAAAAACGTTCCTTATTACCAGTTCCATTCCGGAAGAAGGTAAATCAACCATCGCTTCGAACCTTGCAGTGGCGCTTGCCTCTTCAGGATCGGAAACGCTGCTGGTGGATGGTGACTTGAGACGTGGAAGTATCCACAAGCTGTTTGGTATCGAGTCCGAACCCGGCCTCGGTGACGTGCTCTCGGGAGAGACAAGCATCGAGTCCGCACTGGTAACCGGCGTGGCGAGACACCTTACGATTCTTCCTCGTGGAAGAATGATGTCGCGTGGCACGGAGTTGTATCACGGCAAGGCTTTTGAAAAATTTCTTCAGGATATTTATCCGCGGTTTGATTACATCATTTTCGATAGCTGTCCGATGCTTGCGGTCGATGACACGAGCACGATCGCTCCGAAAGTGGATGCGGTATTCTTTGTCATTCGATCCTCGTTTACGGGTATCCGACTTGCACGTAAGGCGCTTTCTTTGCTGAATGCGCGTCGTGCGAATGTGCAGGGAATTATTTATAACTCAGTGGAGTGGGGCGGCACCGATTATCCATATTATAAATATGACTACTCCCCGAAAGGTGAAAAAGAAACCGTCGGAAGCTGAGCTGATTCTTCATGAGTGGCACTTCTAAAATCGATTCTACCGAGTCGATTTCGGGAGAGTCATCATCATTGACCGCCAAGCCAAAAGTCCGAGAGCGCAAGAAGTTCTTTATCGACCATCCCAGGATGGTCGCGCTTCTGTTGTTTCTTTTTGATGTCTGTATCCTGCTTCTGCTTTGCGTTCTAGGTTACTCATGGCGAGTAGGTGTAGATGCAGGGGAATCGTTTTTTGAGGTGGCATTCACGGAGAACCGCTTGGTTCAGATCGTATGTTATACCGCCAGCATTCTGGCCATGATCGGTATTTCCGGCGCGTATCGAGTCGAGACAGCCTATCGAACTTTAAACTATGTTGCGGAATTTATTCTTTCCGTGGTCATTGGTTCCTTTGTTGGACTGTTTTTGATTTACGTCGTTCTGGCACGATATGCGTCCTTTTCACCAGAAAGTCGTTTCGGTCTTGTGCTGGCATCGCTGGTGTTTCTCATTCCAGGGCTTTTGACACGACTTTGGATTTCCAACAAGAATCAGGAAATTCGCGAGCAGAGACCGATTCTTGTTTTTGGCAGAAATGCGAGTCTCAAGGAATTTAAAAAAAATTATCACCTGACGGGATTGCGTAATCCCATCAAGCTGGTGAATCTCGACACGGATCAATTGGTTTTCGGAGCAGCCGGAGAAGTTGATATCGGAAATATTTCGTGGACAGATGTTCGCGCGGATTATGAAGCGGTTGTTTTAATGGAAGAGCCCGCAACCATTAATGCAACGCTCATGGAGAAACTGGTGCATTTGCATTTTGATCATCTGCCTGTATTCACGCTGTCGGCATTTTACGCCATACGGTGGCGGCAGGTGCCGGTATTGAATCTTGGGTATGCGTGGGCGCTGGAGCAGGATTTCGATCTCGCCCGCCGCTCTTACTACCGCTACGTGAAGGATTCCTTCGATCTTCTCTTCGGCGGGATTCTCTTTTTGATTTCACTTCCGCTCATGATCGTTGTTGCGATCATTGTGAAGCTCGACAGTACGGGGCCGATCATTTTTATCCAGGAGCGCACGGGACGCGATGGCAGGCCGTTTAATCTTTTTAAATTCCGCACAATGAAAGTGCATGCGCCTTCGAAAAGTGCCGATCTTTATACTCAGAAAGATGATCCACGCATTACCAGGGTGGGTAACTTTCTACGGAGAACACGGCTTGATGAGTTGCCCCAGCTATTGAATATCTGGCTCGGAAACATGAGCCTTATCGGCCCTCGCGCGGAGTGGACGAAACTGGTGGCGAAGTATGAAAAGGAAATTCCCGGGTATCACCTTCGTCATTTGGTGAAGCCGGGAATTACAGGCTGGGCGCAGCTAAACTATCCTTATGGAGAAAGTCTCGAGGATACCGTTGAGAAACTAAAATACGATCTCTACTATATTAAGCATTATTCTCCGATTTTGGATTTGGAGATTGTTCTTAAGACCGTGCTTGCTGTGGTGTTTTTTCGCGGGAAATAACATCTGCAAGTTCTTTTTCGAACGCGGTTGCGGCTGTAGAGAGCGTATAGCCGTAGACAGCCTTTCGCGCATTTTGCCCGTATTCCTGACTGAGCGTTTGTTGTTCGGCGCAGGCTTTTACAAAGGCAATGAAAGATTCCTTATCGTCAGGATCAAATGCGGCTCCCGCTTTTGCATCAAGGATCGCCTGCGCGGCTTCACTATTCACGGGGCCGATAAAGACGCAGGGTTTTTGCGACGCGAAGGCCGCATAAATTTTACTGGGGACAACGAGACCATCAAGACGGCGATCCATCGAAGTGATGTGAATATCCGCACCGGAATAAGCTGCGGAAAGATCCGCTTTGCCGACGGAGTCCAGAAGGATGATATTATCAAGCCGCTGTTCGCGAATGTGCTCTTCAAGCCATTTTCTACGAGGGCCGTTGCCGGCGAAAATGAAACAGGCATTCGGGATTACAGTCTTTAGCAACGGAGCTGTCTGCAAAAACCATTCCAATCCGTGGGCGAGGCCGATGTTTCCGATATAGGAAATGACGAACTTATCGATCAGGTCGTGACGCTTGCGAAAGTCTGTGCCTTGAGCTTCATCGGGTTGAATAAGATCGGGATCAGTCCAGTTCGGAATGAAGTGAAGGCGGGATATCTCCTGAGTCTTGAGATATTTTTCCATGCAGCGGCCGATGACGACGACAGATTGCGAGCGCCGCAATGCACCATGGGCAACGCTCAGGAATAATCGACTGATTATCGAATCTTTCGAGAATACGCCGAGCTGGATGGCGGTCTCGGGATAGACATCCTGCGCCCAGTGAACATGCGGCACTTTCCAGATGCGATGAAGGACATCCGCGATGACGGAGAGTAGGGGGGGATCGGTAAGTGAGACGATGATGTCCGGTTTTGAAAGTCCGAGCGCACGGAAAAAGAAAGCGGGGTAGACGCTTGCGAGGGAGATCGCGCGGAGAAGAAGATTCTTTCGCGTGAAGGGGAGAGTGCGGACGCGATGAATTTGTACGCCTTCGCGTTCTTCAAGCGTCGGAGAATCTGACGGGATGCGCGACGCGAGAATACTAACGCTCCATCCACGGGCGGCCAGCGCAGTGGCGAGCTCCATAAGGATGCGACCCGCAGCGCTGGAATCTGGGGGCACGCTGCGTTGCAAAAAAAGAACAGAAGGTTGCTTCAAGAGTCGGAAAGTTTTCGGACGACGATTGCCGGATTACCTCTAACCAGGACATTTTCAGGAACGTCATGGAAAACGATTGCGCCTGCGGAAATTACAGACTCCGCGCCGATAGAGACGCCGGGGGCAATAAAGACGCGAGCGGAAAGCCATGCACCATCGGCAATGTGAATCGGCTTTGTAATGAGATCGAAGCTTTCCTTGCGATAGTCATGCGAGCCGGTGCAAAGAAAGACTTCCTGAGAAATGCAGACATTAGATCCTATCTCCACGGATGCGAGGCTTAGGATACGTGCGCCGTCGCCGATCCAGACATTGTCGCCGATTGTTAATTTCCACGGGAAGTGAATATCCACCCGACTGCGAATGGTAAGACTATGTCCTATACGAGCGCCAAAGGCACGAAGAAGAACGGCTCTCAACGATGAAGGGAAAGGCAACGCAGTCGTAAAGAAAAGGCATTTTACAACGACCCAGAGTGCTTCCTTCCATGAGGGCGCGCCACGAGAGAAATCTCCCTGCGTAAAAGCTTCCAGGTTTCTTTTCATGGATTCGTCTCCTCATTTCGCAGGATTTTATCGAGGAGGGCAAGACTAAGCATGATTTCGGCGATGATCCGCATCAATACATAATAGTAACCGCTACGGCCCTGCCACATCATGCCTTTGACAAAAAAGGTCCACATGAAAACAAGTAGAGGAGCCGGCACAATCATTCGGCGGAGGCGATCTTGTAAAGCCAGCTCGCTCCATGGAATGGCGCTGAGTTTATCCGCCTCCTCGCGTGCGTAGCGGGATTGAGAGTGAAACCAGCGCTCAATGGATTTGCGGTCATCATGAATGATCGGGGTGGAAAGCGTCTCAATATTTCCTTTCAACTGCACTCGGTGTGCATGGCCATCCTGAGTATACGATGCTGTATTTTTTCGATACAGAACCGCACGCGACGGATAGAGGGAGTTTGGAAACGCATGGCCGAAAAACGCCAGTTTGAAAGGAGATCGATAGGCTGTGATCTCCGACGTCGGCTGCAAAGTTTGTATCTCTTCCACAAAGTTTGGGAAGACCATGTAATCACTATCAAGAGAGAGAACCCATTCGCTCGTGATTTTTTCGAGACCACGATTGCACTTCTCAGCAAGGCTTAGTCCACGCTCGAGATGCTCGATGCGAACATTGGGAAACTGAGCACAGATTTCATGGGAGCCATCCGTGCTGCCTTCATCAAGGACGACGACTTCCTTTGCCCACTCAAGGTGCTCGAGACAACGGGCGATATTATCGCGCTCGTTGTAGCACAGAATCATGGGAGTGATTTCGGGCAGGTTCATCTCAGGGCATTCTAACACTGTCAGGTGGGGTGGCGTCCATTTTAAGTATCCAGCGATAAAGCGCTTCGAATTGAAAGGCGACCGATTCCCACCCGAATCGGCGAATGACGGTTTCGCGGCCACGAGCCCCCATTTCACGAAGAGCGGCAGCATCCGTGCGAAGAGCGGCGATCAAGCTCTCCTGCAACGTGGAGAGGTCAATCCACCACCCGCAACGGTCTTCCTCCAGGGTTTTCCATGGTGTGCCTTTGGTCGCAATGACCGGGACGCCATAGGAAAGTGCTTCGGCAACGACGCGGCCGAAATTTTCCGAATGGCTGGGAAGGACGAATAGATCGCTATTTGCAAAAGCGGATGATTTCTCGTCCTTCACGATATTGCCGACAAATGTCACGCGGTCCTGGAGATTGAGGGAGGCAACGAGTGATTCCAGTTTGGTTCGGTAATTTTCTTCGTCACCGCCTGCGAGGATGAGATGCCAATCTGAAAATTGAGGGCTAATATTTTTCCAGGTTTCAAGAAGCTCCGGGAGACCTTTTTTCGGATGAAGCCTGGAGAGGAATAAAAGCCAGCGACGATTTTTCAAAGCCGGGAATTTTTCCTCAAGGACAGAACGTGATGGGTAATTTGCTGGATTCGGAATTTGGACACCATTGGGAATGATCGCGATGGGTTTGTGAACATGGGTGGAAAGCGTGTCGGCTTCCTGTGAGCTGGTTGCGTGGAGGCATGCCGTGCTTTGCAGATTTTGTTTTTCGAAGAGATTCCATGCGAGGCGTTTTCTCCAAGCTTTATAATTACGCGACCAGGGTTCGAGCATGCCTCTGGTGGAAATCACGAGGGGTTTGTTTGCGCGCACGGCAGCATTGCGAGTGGCGCGGTTTGTGGGGAGCCAGAGGCCATTGCCATGGATCACGGAGGCCCATTCGACATTGGTTTTTAATTCTCGCAGAAAATGTCCCGACATCGATCCGAGGCGAAAGGGAAGGGGTTTGGCCGGGACAATTCTGGCCTCCGCATACTGGGGATGTACCAATGGTCCCAGAGCGGAATAATTTTGTGAAAGCAATCGTACCTCTGCACCTGTTGATGCAAGTGCATCGGAGACTTCACTGACGGAGTAGGAAGTACCGCCCGTCCCCTCATTAAGAGAATCAACGACCTGAAGAATTTTCACCGGGGTGTAAAAAATAAGTTAATGGCATCCGTTGCCACATTCAATGGAAGGATCACACCTTCATAGGGAATAAGAATAGCAGAGACTTCGTAGCTCACCTCTTTTTTCCCGTTAAGAATAAAACGAAGACTTACATTGCGCTGAATGCTGGCCTTGTGATCAAAGGGAAGCTCCATAGGCTTCCCATCAAGCAATGCATTCCATAGCAGGAATGCACGGACTTCATAGCGCTCATACGGAAACACATACCACGATTGTGCGCCATTTCCGAAAGGGACGGATATTCGCGTGATCTCGCCCGCAAGTTTCCAGCCCACACCCGGCATACAAATATCCGGGCGATGATAAACCTGAAATGCCGTGGTGCGTGAAGGTGCCCAGTAGAAATGGTAGGCGCTCATGGGTAGGCCTGCAGGATCTTGTGCTTGTAGATAGGTGCCTTCGGTGGGTCTTAGGATATTGAGAACGCTCGCGGGCACCGTAGTGATTTCCACAGCAGGGTCTTTTCCGCCGCGATCTGCTATTATGGAATGGGTTTCTTTTGAGAGTGTTCCGTGAAGCGCATACCACCCTTGCGCGGATATGAAACCTCCAAAGGCAATGATCCACAATGCCCCAACGCGGGGCATTGAAACCAGAGGAAGTTTTTTTGCCGGAGATGAGGTATCGACATTTTGCCGTGAAACGCGGGGTTTTAAAATGATCGCCGCCAAAAATATGCCTCCGACGAGAATGACGAGAAATATCAACGCGGCGGTATCATGCCAATGTTCGATAGCGGGTTTTCCATCTATGGAACCTTGCCATGTAAGAAATCCTGTGCGCGCGATATTTCCGAGAAATGCAAAAGAGATCGCAAAAATCACCAGGCCAATACGGCGTCGAATTGTAAGGTAGTATAATTCCCCGGCTGCGAGACTAAGGATGAGTGCGGTTTGAAAAGAATGTAATCCGCTACAGGCTTCTTCAATACCAACGATACAACCCGGAAGCACAATCGTTGTCCCGGATATTTGCGCAGGCACGCCAATCAGCAGCATGGCTTCTCCCACTGTCGTCGTCACGAGTGTCATCAGAGGGAGTGTGATTCCTTGCTCCAAAAATGTAGGCCACGGAATCGCCAGCAAGAGGAAACATATTGGGAAAATAAGGGACTTGATCAGTGATTTTCCACCTAGGATATGAGAGATCGTCAAGGTAGCCATGGCGGCAAGCAAACCGAT
>JBDTJR010000064.1:0-5364 GCA_039935735.1 Chthoniobacterales bacterium
AATAGCCGGAATATGCCGATGACAATCCTGGAGAAGGCGAGACCAGCGAACACAGCTGATCAATGGCAATGGAATGCTGGATTTAATATTGTAATGGGATTTCTTCTCGGAGGCGCAGCATTAGCTGTTGCCATCTTTGCTTCTTATTTCACAGAGACCCATGATGGCGGCGGGAGCTTTATCAAGAAACGCCTGGTGGGAGTGATAATTACTCTCGTAGTTATTGTATTAATCCCGCTGCTTGGTCTCTTTTATATCTATTTATCGCGCGCAGCTCCCTATGCGAATACACAGCTGAAAATTAATGAAAAGTCGGAAAAACCCGGACCTGCAAGCAGGACACCGCTTTCAACAAATAATACCGCTGAGAGTTATCAGGGTAGAGTGAGCATAGGCGGCGCAGTTAAGTCGCCCGGCTATATTCCTTATAGCCAGGATTTGACTTTAATTGCAGCCATAGACGCGGCGGGCGGACTCAGCCAGTTTGCGAATCGTAAAAAAATTACGCTAATGCGAAGTGGTAAGGCCATGAATGTAGATCTTACCGCGCTTTTGACGAAAGAGTCTTATAATTCAAATGATAATCCACCTCTTCAGCCGGGAGACATAATCGAAGTGTCCGGTTCGACCTGGTAATCCGTTAACTTACGAAAATCCCGGCGAGGATATTGATGCTGACGGCGAGGATGATCGTATTGAATGCGAAGGAAAGCAAGCCGTGGAGGAGGGTCATTCGGCGCATGGTGCGGGAGGTAACCTGCACGTCGGAGACCTGACAGGTCATTCCGACGACGAAAGAGAAATAGGCGAAGTCGAGGTAATCGGGGTTTTTCTCATTTGGAAAATCGAGGCCGCCGCATTCCTTTGTATTGTTTTCAAGGCCTGTGCGATAAAAAAGGTAGGCGTAATGCAGTGCAAAAACAGTATGGACAAGTACCCATGATGCAAACACGGCGAAGATGGAGAGCGCAAAATGAGTGCCATCGACCATTTTATGCAAACGATGATGTTCCTGCCAGACGAGGATGACGGCGAAGAGACTCGCGCAGGCGCCAGCCACGACAAAAACAAAAATGATGACACGGCCAGAGTCCTGAAGTTTCGCATGGCGGTGAGCCTCACGAGGATTTGCCGTGAAAATGGCAATCCACGCCATAAAGAGATAGATGAGCGCATAGATATCCCAGATACCAATGAAATGGGATATGGTGAATTTACCGCTTCTTAGAAAAAAAACCGCGGCGAGAAATGCAAAAATGATAGCGACGATTTGCCGGTGATGGGAATCCAAACACCCTAGTCGATGGAGGAGGGACGAGGACTTTGCCGGAGAGCTCATCGGGTTTTATTTCCTCGCGATGTAGACAAAAGCGGGAGGCACGTTCCGCAATTCGATGCGTGAAGTGCGGACGTCGCTGAAGAGAGTTTTCAGGCGCGTGCGGAAGGCATTGCCTTTTGGCATCCAGTGTGGGCCGAAGTAAGCGAAGGTGGCGAAGACCCCGGTTTTTTCGCAGAGGATCGCATTGATTTCCTGCAGGATCGCGGTCTGTAGATCGAAGGGAAAGGCAGCCCATGGAAGACCACAGACGATGCTTTGCACGGTTCCAAGATTATGCTCACGCACGATATCCGTTAATTTCGTGGCGCAACCTTCGATGACGGGCAGGTGCGGGGAGTGCGTCTTGAGCTTCTCCGCAAAGACGGGGTTTTTTTCCACAGCGATGAACTGGGCATCCTTGGATTTCGCTTCAAGGATGTGGCGGGTAAAGATTCCGTCGCCGGGGCCGAGCTCTACGATCGAACTGGCACTGCGGACATTTGCGGACTCTACGATCAAGCGCGCGAGGTAGGGAGAGGAGGGGCAAACTGCGCCGACCATTTCGGTGGAACGAAAAAACTCGCGCAAAAAAGTGATGGGATGAAACGCAGCGGCCATGTGGGTGAAACTAAATCTGCCGATATGGCGGGAATTTCAACCTTTAAATTCGTTGATATGGGAACGATCAGTTTGCCACTTTTGCAAGTGAGCCTTCTACCTGCACATCGCTTCGTTTCGCACCGCCCTGTTTCTTGGCGACAAAGAAGGAGCCGATGACGATAATCGCCGCGACGGCCTGGCCGGCCAGAGTCTCAACGGTCGGGAAGATCGCGAACCACATACCCATCCAATCCGGCATATAAGGCTGAAGCCATGGAATTGGAGTGGTGGATATCCAGTGCGCGAGCTGCATTTCCTGCATTTGCTCGCCTACCATGACGAGTAATACTGCACCAAGAAGAACCCCGGTCAATTCAAGCATCTTCCGGTAGGGAAGTTTCCGATGCGCGATGAAAGTCATTACGGCTACGATGCCGGTGAGTATCAAGCCGATCAGTGCACCGATCATCACCGTTTTAGTACCGAGCTTGAGATTATAGCCCTGGAGAAAGAGAACGATTTCAAAACCTTCACGGTAAAATGAAGCAAAGCCGAGAAGTGCAAGGCCGCGCAGAAGACGAAACTGTGAAGCGTCGGGGTTTTCCGCATTCTGCAGAAGTTCTTTCTTCTTGCGGTTATGCATGCAGATCCAGCCGCCCCAATACACTTTATGGAAAAACCAGTTCATGATGATGAGAAGCACAATGATCGCCAGAAGCCCTGTCGCCGCCTGGAGATTCAATGCGGAAACGCTTTCACCGAGATTACTGATTATACCTACAGCGACAAACCACGTGATAATTGTCGCGATGGCCCCAATTCCGACACCTACGGCCACCGGTTTGCGATATCCTTCATTCTCACCGACCATGCTTGCGGTAATCGCTGCCAATACAAGGACGCATTCCAGCCCTTCACGAAAAACAAGTACTGCGATATCGAATATCGCTGCCATAGGATTGGTATCTGCGGCAGTGGGGTTGGGATTTCCGCCAGCAGTAATTCCCTGCCAGACCAGCACTCCGATTACAAAAAGCGCGGCAACTCCCAGAACGATCTGAAATACTTTTCGAGTTGTATTTCTACTGGTCGATTCCGGTTCAAGAGCAATGGCGCTTTTCATCCTGCCTGAACTTGAGACTTAGTCTCACAAATGTCAAGGGGCACAGGAGCTTTTTAAGGAAGAGAGAGGTAAATCTGATAAGTTTATTTTAATTAATGAATTGAGATTTCCTATTTTTTAAGCTGGCTTTGGCAGGATAATTTGTGGAGAAACCACTCGTCCTTGCGTTTGGATACCCCATGTTTTCTTTTCGCCAAACACTCTTATTTTACGCGATTTTGCTTTGTTTTCAGGCATATCTGAATGCAGAACCGTCCGCTATTCCGCAGCCTTCGGCCACGCCGATGCCTTCGAATCCGTTCACGCGGGCGCGGGATCATATTCGAGATACAAATCCAGGGGCGATCAGTGGTAACCCTGCGGCGGTGAATTCGAAGGCAGGGACGGGGGCTTTGGGAAATTTTATCGGAATTCCAAAAGACAGTGGCATCGAGATCGGGGGATTGTGGCTGGGAGATTATAATATCCTGATGTCCGGAGGTGCTCAGCCGGGCGCGTCAAGTTGGAACAGTGTGCTAATCGCGTCCCTGCATATCGACACGGAGAAATTGTTCGGCTGGAAAGGTGGATCGTTCGGCATCCAATTTCTTCAGCTCAATGCGCAGGGCACGAATAAACAGGCCGGAAGCGTACAGGGGTATAACAGTCTTCCCGGTGCGCCGCCGCTGGAGCGTTCCGAACTTTACCAACTCTGGGTAAGACAAAGTTTTTTTGATGACCACCTGATCATTCGTGTCGGAAAAAGCGTCCCTAACTATGATTTTGGAAATGTTGCCCGTCCTGTTCCCTCTCAGGATGAACATCTGGCGATCCCATCAGTCAGCGGTTTGCTTTTCACTCCCATATTTGTAAACCCTACGTTGCTGGGTTCCCTCCCGGGTTATTACAACTCCGCCTGTGGGCTTACGGTGACGATAGCGCCGACCAAAAATACCTATCTGAACTATGGGTTTTACGATGGGAATATGGCCAATGGCGCGCAGACCGGCATGCTCGGTCCGCAATTTGACGGGTATTATTTTAATATCTGGGAAGCGGGGGTGACGTGGAATATTGCACATGATTATCCCGGGCAATTTTCGGCGGGTTTGTGGTATCAGACCGGTGTGCTTCAGAACACGAAAGGCATGACACAGGATGGCACGGGCGGATTTTATTTCTTTGGAAGTCAACGGATTTGGAAACGTTATGACCCTCCTGCTTCCATCGGAGGCGGCGACGGAAAAGGAAAAACCGTGGTCGTTCCCACCCAAAAAGATCATATATCCTCGATTTCATTTTACTATCAATACGGCATCAATAACTCGACGACCCTTCCGGTGAATCAGTATTTTGGAGGCGGCCTTACGGCTTTTGGCATGATTCCTGGACGTCCTGGTGATTCGGTGGGAACCGGTTTGGCATGGTCATGGCTAGACCCTAATAAGTTCTCCCGTCCGAGCGAGCTGATGTTTCAGTGGTATTATCAGGCGCATCTGGTCGGGGCGACATTTCTTGAGCCTGCAATCACCTATATTCCTACACCGGGAGCTTCTCCTTCGCTCAGCGGGGCATGGGCGCTTACGGTGCGGGTGACGGTGTTGTTTTAAGCAGGTTTAGAAGCGGTGGCCTGATCTTCTTTCGCACGGGGTAGCGAGAAGAAGAGCAGAATAAATACAAATATTCCCAGGGTGACATAGAGCCAGCCGAGGGGTGCTTGTGTATTTTGTGGCAAATGCGCAACGACTGCGGTGGAGGCACTTATCCCGAGATAGCAGATCGCGCTGATCATACCTCCCATAAGCCCGAGATTTCGTGAGAAAAGTCCCAGTCCCATGCCGTACATGGTGGGGCATAGTGTGCCGCCTCCCGCAAGACTGAGGCAGCTGGCAACCGTGATCGCTAAAAATCCGGGTCCTGAAAAAGTTCCTGATAAAGCCATGACAAGCGCACCGACGGCGAGAAAACTCCACGCGCCGAAGCAGAGTTGACGTGGAGTGGTGCGCTGGGCGAGGGCGCTGCAGGCAACTTCACCCATAAGATTCGCGGCGCCGACAAGAAGCGCGATCAATCCATACGCAGCGGGAGAAAATCTCAATCTCTCCTGATATAAAAAAGGAGCGGCCACCCCAAAAACAATTTGCACGCTCCCGGCCAGTGCGAAGACAAGGGCATAGCTCATGAAGCGTGTATTGCGCAGTCCTCCGACAATCGTTGAAAGAGTTTCGCGTAAGCGGATGGGGGAGCGGTTTGATACCGCAAGCGTCTCGGGAAGAAAGAGCAGAAGGATTAACCCTACAATGCCTGCGAGAACCGCGATGCCGAAGAATATCATGCGCCATGA
>JBDTJR010000065.1:0-7764 GCA_039935735.1 Chthoniobacterales bacterium
CCCGTCTTCGCTTCTTCCAGGGATTTCATCAATCCGGCTACCGATGCCGCGCTTGCGGGCTCCACAAAAATACCTTCGTTCACCGCCAGCCAACTCTGGGCTTCAAGGATCTGGGCATCGCTGACCATGCCGATCGCGCCATTGGATTCCGAGATGGCGTCGGTCGCGCCTTTCCAGCTTGCGGGGTTTCCGATGCGGATCGCGGTCGCGATGGTTTCGGGATGGTCGATGATTTTGTTATGAACAATCGGCGCGGAGCCTTCGGCCTGGAAGCCGACCATGCGAGGCCGCTTCGTCGCCCGGCCCCAATTTTGAAATTCTTTATAGCCTTTCCAGTAAGCGGTGATGTTTCCGGCATTGCCGACAGGAAGAAAATGAAAGTCCGGCGCGTCATCGAGATCGTCCACGATTTCAAATGCTGCGGTCTTTTGGCCTTCGATGCGGTAGGGATTAATCGAATTCACAAGTTCGATTTCTCCCTCTTTTCCAAGATCACGCACGATGCGCAGCGCGTCGTCGAAGCTGCCCTTGATCGCAATAACCTTCGCGCCGCACACAAAAGCCTGCATGAGTTTTCCAAAAGCAATCTTGCCCGCAGGCAAAAGAACGATGCAGCGAATCCCCGCACGTGCCGCGTAGGCCGCTGCCGATGCGGAGGTATTTCCCGTCGATGCGCACAGTACGGAATGCGCGCCATGCTCGACGGCTTTCGAGATCGCCATCGTCATGCCGCGATCCTTGAACGAACCGGTGGGGTTTAATCCCTCGTATTTTACAAAAACGGAAGCGTCTTTTCCGACGAGATCACTGAGGCGCGGCGAATGGATGAGTGGCGTCGAGCCTTCGTTCAGGGAAACGATCGGGCTGGAGTCAGTAACAGGTAAATGGGCGCGATAGCGGCTGATAATGCCGCGATCATTGAGCGGAAGCTTCATGATTTTAGGTAAAGGTCTCGACGTTGAGAAGGACGGGTTCTTTTTTGACGCAGTCCAGTTTTGCGATTTCCGCAACAGCGGCGCGCACGGCGCCGAACTTCGCGTCATGGATGATCAGGACCAGCGGCACCGGGCCTTCCTCGTGCCACTCGGGTTGAATGACGGAAGAGATTCCGATTTGACTGGCTCCGAGAACATTCGCGACCTGCGCCAGCACTCCGGGAGTGTCGGCAACCGAGAGGCGCAGATAATATTCCGCCACGGTGTCGTCCGTGGAAATGCAGTGTCCGTAAAGATTGTGCGCGGTAAAGCCGTAGCAGCGCGAGGGCGTTTCAATCGCCGCCGCCGCTTCCGCGAGATCGCCGATCACGGAGCTTGAGGTCGGGTCTTGACCGGCACCGCGTCCGTAAAATACCGCTTCACCCACGACATCGCCTTTTACCGAGACGGCATTGAAGACGCCGCTGACCGATGCCAGCACGTGCGTTTTCGGAATCAAAGTAGGCACCACGCGCACTTCGATATTCTGGTCATCGTCCGACTTGATCGTCGCCAGCAGCTTGATCTTGTAGCCGAGAAGATCCGCAAAACGGATATCGACTCCGCTAATGCGCTCGATACCTTCCACGCGAATCGCCGACGTATCCACCCAGAATCCATAAGCGAGCGATGCGAGGATGATCGTTTTGTGCGCGGCGTCCCATCCGTTCACGTCGAGCGTGGGATCGGCCTCGGCGTAACCGAGCTTCTGCGCTTCCGCGAGGGCATCGGCAAAGTCCGCGCCCGTTTCGCTCATGCGCGAGAGGATGTAGTTGCTCGTGCCATTGATAATGGCGTGGATGCTTTCAAAGTGATTACCGACAAATGCCTCGCGCACCGACTTGATAATCGGGATGCCACCCGCCACGGCCGCTTCGTAGAAAATCGGCACCTTGTGCTTGCGCGCGTGGTCGAAGATTTCTTTTCCATGCTCGGCAAGCAGCGCCTTGTTTCCCGTGACCACGATTTTTCCGGCAGCGATCGCGGCTTTTACAAATTTCAACGGAATATCGATCCCGCCCATGAGCTCCACGATGATCTGGATCTCGGGGTCGGTGAGCAGATCGTCCAGATTGTCCGTGAGAAGCGAGGACGGAACGGCGACCGAGCGCGGCTTCTTCAAATCGCGGACGGCGATCTTGCGGATATCGAATTGCGCACCCGCGCGCTGGGCAAGCAGATCCCTATGGCGGAGCAGGTTTTTATAAACACCTGCACCGACCGTGCCAAATCCGGCTAGTCCTACCTGTAAAGTCTGCATATCCGCGACCCGCTACCTCACCATGTCGATGCACCCCTGTAAAGCGGATTTGAGGTTGCCGAATACTCCGTCAACTGCAACCGTGAGGCATGATTTTTCGCTGCGCACGTGTTGGATTTTGTCTCCTCGCAATTTTGGCCGGAATGGGCGTTTCCATAGCCGCTTCCTCGGACATTCACCTCTCCGACGCACAGGCGCTCACAATTGGAAAACGAATTTGGAAAAACGAATGCGCCGGCACCGTTTCCGGCCTCACATCGTGGAATAAAGGCGAAAATTTTGCATCGCTCGGCATCGGCCACTTCATCTGGTATCCCGCGGGCAAGCCCGGCCCGTTTGAGGAAAGCTTTCCAAAGCTCGTCGTTTTTCTAAAAGCGAAGGGGCAAGCGGTGCCTCATTGGCTCGAAGGCGCGTGTGTTTGGAATACTCGCGAGGAATTCATGCACGATTTTGAAAGCGCACGCATGGTGGAGTTGCGCGGGATTTTGGAAAAGACGATTGCCCTGCAAGCGCGCTTTGCTGCCCTGCGTCTCGAACAGGCGCTCGATAAAATGTTGAAAGCCGCACCCGCTTCCGAGCGCCAAAAAGTGCAGACAAATTTTTATCGCGTGGCAACGGAGTCGCTCGGATTTTACGCACTCATGGATTACGTGAATTTCAAAGGCGAGGGGACTTCGCCCACCGAACGCTACAACGGCCAGGGCTGGGGCCTGCTCCAGGTTCTTGAACGCATGCCTACCACCGGCCCCGCAGTTCCCGCTTTCGCCGATGCCGCCGCCGCCGTCTTAACACAACGCGTGAAAAATTCCCCACCTGCCAGACACGAAGCCCAGTGGTTGCCGGGTTGGAAGAGCAGGCTGCACACCTACATGCAGTAGTCGCGTGGTGAAGTGAGCGATTTCCTAAAGAGGGGACGCGACGGAGCACGTCCCTCCACAGGAGGCGATATTTTTAAACTTTGTGATGTTACAAATTTGATCTCTTATGGAGGGACGTGCTCCGTCGCGTCCCCTCGCTATTTAAACGTGCGATGAAAAATGTCCCAACAAAGGCAGGAAAGAAGGCCCGAAAACGCCCGGTACATTTCTCAACCGTGGAAGGGATAATAAACCAACAATTCTTCTGGTTACCGTTTGTACAAAAAACCGAAAACCACGCCTGCATCGAAAAGAAATTTTCACATTGATCCAGGACGCATGGCGAAATGCAGACGCGTGGTTGGTCGGACGCTTTGTAATCATGCCCGATCATCTGCATCTTTTTTGCAGTCCTGCGAAGTTCCCCGCCAATCCTTTGGGTATATGGGTAAAGCATTGGAAAAGTTATGTGTCGCTGCATTGGCCGCATCCGGAAGAAGGCCCAGTCTGGCAAAAGGATTACTGGGATCGACAGTTACGGGACGACGAGCATTACAGCGATCGCTGGGAATATGTGCGTCAGAATCCAGTCCGTGCAGGATTGGCGAGTGATGTAGAAGCGTGGCCCTGGCAAGGAGAGATGAATGTGCTGCCGTGGTGAGGGGTGGATAGAGAGCCTTGACCAAGAAGGGGACGCGACAGCCGAGCGAAGCGTAAGCAAACGTGCTTTGCTGGTCTACGACCACCCCTTACGGGGCACGCTTTCAGCGTGGCGTCTCGCTTCGCTCGGCTTTCGCGTCCCCTTCGCAGGCACGACGTTCTTCTCGAAAGCCTAAACCTTCCGCTTGCGATACAGCAAAAGCGCCGCTGCACCTGCAAGGCCCAGCGCAATTACGGAAGGCTCTGGAGCAGGAGCGGGAGCAGCGCCGACTCCACCGAAATTCGGAGTAACTGGAGCAGTCGATGTGGCGGTGGTCACGGTGCCGTTAGCGAGATTGACGGTTTCAATCGTATTCACACTACTCAACACACCGTACTGATAAGCGAGTCCTGTTGTGGAATCCACGATGAATTTATCATACGTGGATTGTGTCGTAAGAATCCCATTGGCAAGGACGGTCGAAGTTCCCGTCGTGAGATTGACGCTGCGGATTTGATTGCCCTGCGCGGCAATGAGTTCGCCATTATAGAACCCACCGAAGATCGGATCGCCGGAAAGGTTCGTGGAGAGATCGGTGACCACTCCGGTGACCAGATTGAATGTCACAAAGGTATTCTGCGCATTTTTGACGCCGAACTGGTAGGCCATCCCATTCGCGGAATCCACTATGAATTTATTATAGAGAAAAATTGTATTGAGATCGCCGGTCGCAAGGAGCGTCGATCCCCCAGTGGTCGTATCGACCGAGTAGACCTGGTTGCCCGTGGAGACGATCAGGTTGCTGTTGTAAAATCCGCCGAAGACGACCGTTCCGGGCAGCGTCATGGAAACATACGAAGCCGCGCCGGTTGTCAGATTCACGCTTTCAAGCGTATGCACGCTGTTCAGGTTTCCAAGTTGGTAAGCGATGTTGGTGGCTGTATTGACGGTAAAGAGATCGTACTCAAACTGAGAATCCAAGCCACCAGTGGCAATCAGGGAGGTCGCGCCGGTTGCCGGATCGAGGAAGCGGATTTCGTTATCCGTCACGTTGCCGTAGAAAATGCCATTCTGCGCGAAGGTCTTTGCGGAGAAGCACAGAAGGGCCAGCAAAAGGACCGTAATACGGGGAGACATAGATTCAGTATTAAATATACACGACCTGGGGTCAATCTGTGAATCTAGCCTCCGAGCTAGAATGAAGTGAAGCGGAAGCGATGTGATCCCGAGCGCGCTGCGGAGATGGTCGATGAGTTATTACAATACTTTCCATTTGTTCCGGTGTATGCTTCAACTCCGATGCGCGAACAGAAAACTACATCAGTTGATTCGCCAAAGAATTCTCGCGGAAGCGGAATCATCGCGATTTTTTCGTTCACGGCGATTTGTGGTTATCTGGTTTTGCGCTACGGGCTCCATGTGGACGCAGGGATCGCGCCGCTCCCGTTGTATGCGACGCTGATCTTTGGCGGAATCCCGCTAGTATATGTGTTGTTCCGAAAGCTGATCAAAGGAAAATTTGGCTCGGACCTGCTCGCGGGTATCTCGATTGTCAGTTCAGTTTTTTTGCAGGAATATCTCGCAGGGGCGATTGTCGTCCTGATGCTTTCGGGTGGCGAGGCTCTCGAAAACTACGCGTTGAGCAATGCATCCTCCGCGCTTCGAGCCCTGGCAAAACGCATGCCGTCTATCGCGCACCGGAAGCAGGATTCTCAAATCATCGATGTCGCGTTGAATGATGTCGCAACGGATGATGTGCTTGTGATTTACCCACATGATATTTGCCCAGTGGATGGCATCGTAGTCGAAGGCCACGGTGTCATGGATGAGTCGTATCTCACGGGCGAGCCGTTTCAGATCACAAAAACTTCCGGCTCCACGGTCATCTCCGGCGCGATCAATGGCGAAAGCGCATTAACGATAAAAACGACGCATCGTCCGGCTGATTCACGCTATGCGAAAATCATGGAGGTCATGCGCGAGTCGGAACATACGCGGCCTCAGCTCCAGCGCCTCGGGGATCAACTGGGCGCAATTTACACGCCGATCGCACTCGCGCTCGCCATTGCTGCATGGATCATCAGCGGCGAAGCGGTTCGCTTCCTCGCCGTGCTTGTCATTGCAACGCCGTGCCCTCTTCTGATCGCGATCCCGGTGGCAATCATGGGTTCCATTTCACTCGCAGCGCGACGTGCGATCATTGTGAAAAATCCGGTCGCGCTGGAGCAGGTGGTAAGATGCCGCACTGCGATTTTTGATAAAACCGGAACGCTTACCTATGGGGAGCCCGAACTCAGCGAGCAATCCACCGCCGCCGCGTTTTCCGAAAAGGAAGTATTGATGCTGGCCGCGAGCCTGGAGGTATATTCGAAGCACCCGCTTGCACGCGCCATTCTTTCCGCCGCAAAAATTGGCGGCATCCCGCTCGAAGAAGCAACGGCAGTCCATGAACCACCGGGGCAGGGAATGCAAGGGATGATCGGTGGACGCAAAGTGCAGATCACCAGCCGGAGCAAGCTGCAAAAGCAAAATCCCTCGGGAATCGAGGAACTCCCACCCACTGCTCAGGGATTGGAGTGCATTGTGCTGATCGATGATCGCTACGCCTCGACGCTGCTATTCCGCGATACGCCGCGTGCGGACAGTCGTTTCTTTATAAAGCATCTGGGGCGGCAGCACGACTTGCAGCGCGTGATGATTGTTTCCGGCGATCGTGAATCGGAAGTCCGCTATCTTGCAGAGCAGGTTGGAATCACGGAAATTTACGCGCATAAAACGCCTGAGGAAAAACTGCTCATCGTCTGCGCGGAAACCGCCAAGGCAAAAACGCTTTACGTCGGCGATGGTATCAATGACGCCCCCGCCATGATGGCGGCCACCGTGGGCATTGCGATGGGTCAGAACAGCGACGTCACGGCCGAGGCCGCGGGTGTTGTCATCATGGATAGCTCGCTCAAGAAGGTGGATGAATTCATGCATATCAGCCGACACATGCGGAGTATCGCGCTTCAGAGTGCGGTAGGCGGCATGCTTCTCAGCGTGGTCGGCATGCTGATCGCGGCTTCAGGGCATTTAAATCCCGTCAGCGGGGCAATCGGACAGGAGATCATTGATGTCATCGCGGTCCTCAATGCCCTGCGTTGCCTGCTGCCGCCCAGAGTAATTTCAGATTTTTGAGAGGGTAGACATCTCTTTGTCTTGAAAGGCGGGGTGAATCAAACCTCCGAGGTAGGGCGTGCTCACCGAGCGCGCCGCAACTACCGCAACGGATGAATGGAAAATGCTGTATCGAGATACCGCCAATCTCCGCGGCGCGCTCGGTGAGCACGCCCTACCTCGAAGCCTCATTATTTCAATCTGCGGTTTGCATCTACCACCCGCCGCAGTGTATGAATAAAGGCTCCGATGCCATCCGCCACTAAAGATCAAATTGCCGATGTTCTTGAATCCATTGCGCGGCTTTTGGAATTGAAGGGGG
This sequence comes from Chthoniobacterales bacterium, assembly GCA_039935735.1. Taxonomy (GTDB): domain Bacteria; phylum Verrucomicrobiota; class Verrucomicrobiia; order Chthoniobacterales; family JBDTJR01; genus JBDTJR01. Next base: position 7,211 of record JBDTJR010000065.1, read on the forward strand.
AGAATCCTTTCAAGATCCGCGCTTATACAAATGCGGTGCGCACGCTGGAGACCGCTGTTCTTGATGAAGCAGGACTTTGCGATCCTGAAAAACTCAAGGAGCTCGACGGCATTGGCGACGCCATTGCGCTGAAAATCGCGACATTGGCATCGACGGGGAAACTTCCCTTCTACGAGGAGTTAAAGGAGCAGTTTCCGCCCGATCTTTTTGAGCTTTTCGAACTGCAGGGACTGGGCGCGAAAAAAATCAAGATCCTCTACGAGAAGCTCGACGTGCGCTCGATTCGAAAACTTGAACGCGCTTGTCGCGATGGCAGTGTCGCGGGTCTCGCCGGATTTGGCGAAAAGACCGCAGCGAATATTCTCGATGCCATCGAGCAGCGGAAGAAATTCCAGGATCAGTTTCTCTTTGGCGACATTGCGCCGCTTGCCGACACGATTTTGCAGGGGCTGAAACGTCACCCCGATGTGCTGCATGCGGAGATCGCGGGGAGCTTTCGACGTCGCAAGGAAATCATCCGCGATCTGGATTTCATTGTCTCCACCAAAAATCCC
>JBDTJR010000066.1:0-16778 GCA_039935735.1 Chthoniobacterales bacterium
TCCCTTACCTTACGACGACCGCATCTCCTCTCTATGTATATTGAAAAAAAAGTGTGTCTGAAAGTGTGTCTAGAAAGCACGCGTAAGCATAGACCGAGCAGCCACGATTATACTTGAGCAACTCTTAATTTTGGTCTAAATTCAGCAAAAATAGAGGCTACGACCAGCGATTCCGTCCCCCGCCTCTCCCTTCAATTTCATGAATGGAGCGCAAAATGAGGCATTGCATTTGGATGCTATGCTGTATAAAGTTAACTAGGTTAAGCATCACTCTCCAATTGAAAACTTTTTACTACTTACTTATTGCCAGTTTGAGCCTTTTGAGCGCGCAGGCCCAAACTTGGAAAGTGAATGCAAATGGTAATTGGAATAGCAACAGCAATTGGAGCACGGGAGCCTATCCCAATTCTGTTGGCGCAACCGCAACTTTCGGCAGTGTTATTACCGCAAACAGAATCGTCACCGTTACGGCGCCCATTACGGTTGGAACTATCAGCTTTAGTAATTCAAAAAACTATACCATCACGGGCTCCGGGCTAACACTGGATGTCGCCTCTGGGCACGCGGGAATCAATGTCGCGGGAACTGGCACTCAGACGATTTCATCCGCGATCACCCTCAATGATGACCTTACCGTGACTCAAAACGGTGGCGGGCTTATTCTTAGTGGTGGATTGAATACGAACTGGAATGATGTTTCAGTTGCGGGAACTGGCCCCACTACCATCTCGGGAGCCATATCTTCCGGCGGAAACCTTACAAAAACTGGAACTGGAACCCTAACCCTTAGTGGGAATAACAGCACCTGGGCAGGAGACTTGATTGTGCAGGGCGGAACCGCGATTGCTTCCACATCGAATGCCCTTGGAACTTCAACCTATGGAAACTCGGTTGCAAGCGGCGCTTCTTTGCAGATTACCGGAGGCTCTACCCTCAATGAGGGCAATATTCAAATCGCGGGAACGGGCACCACCAGTTCTGCTGGCGCGCTCGTGAGCAATGGAGGACCCAACACCATTAACTCCACGATTACCTTAAATGCCGACAGTAAGATTTACAATCAATCCGGGCAGTTAAATACAACAGGCACGGTTGCTCTGGGTGCACACAATCTTAATATTACGAACAATACCGGCGCGACTACGGGTATAAACAGTGCTATTCAGGGAACAGGCGCGGTTAGTCTTACTGGCGGCACAACCACCTATGGCGGCACCGGCGCGAACACTTATAGTGGACTGACAACTGTAAACACCGGAACGACCCTGAATCTAAATAAGACTGGCGTCCTTGCCATTTCAGGAGATCTCTCGATTACCGGCACGGTCAAATTGATGGCCAATGACCAGATTGCCAATTACCAAACCACCACAATCAATAGTGGGGGCACTCTCGACTTCAATGGGAAAACGGACACTTTAAATGGCGTTACTCTCAACGGCGGCGGCACCATGAACCTTAATGGAGGGGGAGTTATCCTTAATAACGGCGGTGGCGCGATAACCTATGTCCCCGGAAGTGTGACCGGCGTCATTAAAGGTGGAACCGTGGAGATACAGGGTTACAGCTACCAGGCTAACGTAGGCCAGGGGACACAAGCGGTTGATTTGAGTGTTAATGCCACCGTTACCGGTGCGGCCACCTTAAATAAAACCGGAACCGGAACCATGGAACTTACGGGAACTGCGAGCAATACCTTTAACGGCGCCACAGTGAATGGAGGTACGTTGTTGCTCGACAAAACCAGCGGCAATGCAATCGGCGCGGGAACGGTTACCGTCAATACTGGTGGCACACTCTTGCTTGGCGGGAGTAATCAAATTGGGAACACTGTTAATATGGTGCTCAATGGCGGTAATTTTTCTGTGGGCGCCAGTGACACGGAGGCGCTGGGAACCCTAACTCTTTCCGCGAACTCGACTATTACTCTCGCGGGCAGTGACACTCTTAATTTTGCAAGCAGCGGAGCAATTTCATGGACTGGAACTCTCACCATTAACGGATGGAATAGCACAAGCGCGATATATTTTGGCACGAACGCGTCGGGTCTCACGACGACCCAGCTTTCCAAGATTGACTTTACAGGTTTTGGAGCAGGAGCCCTTATTTTATCCAATGGACAGATAGCGCCTATCGCCTCAGTTCCCGAAGCCTCAGTCGTCTTCGGGATTCTCTTTCTGATAGGTGCAGTTCTATATCATGAACGTGGGTTTATTACTCGCAAAGTTAGCGATGTTCTTTCTCTATAAGAACGTGGTGTAATGAGCGCGATTTTGGGGTCATATCTAGACATGTGACAATCCGCATTTTTTCGATCGTATCGTTATGAAAAATGTACTTTCTGAAAAAGCCCGGACGTAAATTACCAGCCTAACTACAAAATGGCATTCCAAGGCTGTTGATACCCCAGGTAATCGGGAAAGATATCATTATATTCCATCTGCCAACTTACAGGCGGCATCGACTGTGGAAACCCGTTTTTTTCCTTATCCGCGATCTCCCGTTTTATTTCTTCGTTAATAATTTCCAGAGCGCCAAGGGCATGTGTGATATACGGCGCCCAATTATTCCAAAATAAACTATAAGAAACGTTTCCCTCCAACCAGGCCGTTTCGCCACTCCAATGCGCGGGGTTTTTGGAAACGGAATGGTAAAGTGGCCGCCACGCATGTGCGCGGATAAAATCCTCAAGGAACATTCGGTAGGAATCGGGCTCATCCGCATGAACAGCAGCAAAGGCAATGACGGGCCAGAACATATTTCCCGCACCTCCAGCTGCTTCCATATAGCGATTTTGCATGTAAAGCTCCCGCATTTCGGGACATTGCACCACGGTATCCGCAAATTCTATCAGCGCATTTTTGAGCGCCTCGTCATGCGTGATTTGATGGTACTCTATCAAGGCATGCGTACCTCCAAAGGTATGGAAAAACATCGATCCCCCGTTAAGTCCCTGGTGCTCCCCTCCCATAGTCGGCCCCGGAAAGATGACATTCGGCTCAATATATAATCCTTCCGGCGAGAGAAAGAGATCCACATATTTTTTGAAAGCAAGCGCCTCTTCCGGCGAACCCGTCATCTCCCAATGGAAAAGCAAACCTCCCAGACGAGCGCTGTGGTGGGAATGTGTCTGCACAGGAGTTTGGGAATAAATACCTTTATAAAGTTTGTCGTTTACATCACGCGATCGCCCCTCCCCGCTGAGAAAATAATGAAGCCTATATTCTGTGACAGTAGTTTGGCGCTCTTCGTGATTGGCATCACTCCAGTGCTGGACGCCATGGCGCGTGCCTCCGCCAAACCACTTTCCTTCGTGGCGCGTAACCACATCACGGGCGTGTCGGGCCATTGCTTCGGCGGCAAAATATACCACCCGGCTTCCATGACGCAGGTATTCATTTTGCAAAAATAATCCCCCCAACCCTTCCGTATTCGACCACCCCCAGCGTCCGTTGTCATATGCCCAGTCATTGGGAGGATGGTAATCCATCACCGGAGGCGAAATCGACCTATCCGGATTGGATGGCGACTCATCGAGTTTGGCTTTGATATCTCGCGGCGAAAAAATCCACCCAAAGCCAGCTTTGAAGCGATGGCGGAAATCCCCAAAATTCCAGAATCCATACCAGCAATGCAATGTGCGATGATAGAGCCAGAAGTTTGTGAAATTAGTCCATGCCTCCCAGGCGCGCGGCGATGTCATGGCGGAAGCACAGGTAAGGGCAACGGCTGTGCTTTCATAGCGCTCCCATCCGGCATAAAGTAGCGGCGGGCTCTGAAAATCCGCAGCCATGCTGACCGGAGCGGGAGCGTCTTCCTGAAAATGGAAGGCAAGTAGCAACTCATCCGAACGGGATATACCGACAAAAGGATCTTCGGGGTAATACTGTGCCTGCACATAATCGTCCGAAGGCTTCATGATTGCTTCCCCCTGGGCAAGATGGTGGTGATTGGAGTAACGCCGCACATCCATTGGCTCCACGCTTTCAGGCCAAAATTCAAACTTCAGGTGATGTTTTTCAAAACTCATGCCGACAGCCTTGGGCGCCTGTTGCCAGAAATTTCGGATCATCCCAAAAACATGCATTTTCGCATTCCGGCATTCAATCCAGCCATTGGATTTGTCTGGAGATTCGACCGTCTGCGATAGACCGCTATTTATTAAAAGGGCCCGGTGATGGACCGGCGTCGTTTGCAGAGAAAGCACTTCATCGCATTGCGAGGAATCGTAGGATTTCGATTCGATTTGTACTTTGGAGAATTCGGGAATATCTTTCGCGAACGGGAGCGTGATACCCATGCCGGTCAAAAAAGTGCGGCGCGGATCTTTAAAGAGAAACTCCACCGTGTGACTGATCTTGATTTCAGTCTGCCCTGCAAGAAAGAGAATACGGAGAATAATCCGAGCTGGCTCTTTGTTATCGGTCATTCCTTCAAGTCTGATGACAGCCCGCAAAGGACCCGACTCCTCCACGGAAATTTTTTCAACTACTAAACCTCCACGATCAGGCTGCCCCCCAGTGACCGCCCTATTAAAAGTGTTGGTTCCTTCAGGGTTTAACACGTAATCCATGTAGCACATGGGCTGTGATGCGGAGGCGTCAAGAAGAGGCGAACCTTTCCAATAGATGTTTTGAATCCACTGGTGTCCCGTCGATACCATCACTTTCAAATCACCATTGAGAACCTGCACCGAATCCTGGGAAATTTCCTGAATTTCAATGCGTTTTGTCGTCGAGGTTCTCGCGGTATTTGAAATAGAAACTTCGATGGGCAGTCCCTCCCCGGTTCGTAAGCTCACAGATGGAGCCGGGCAGGAGTCGATGGCTTCTGCAGGATTGACCGGAAAGGTAAGCTGCAGCCATTTGATGGAACCGTCCGGCCAGTATGCGAGCGCTTTGTTTTGGGAACTTACTGGTAAACCGCTTATCTTAATGTGCGCATGATCGGGGTCATGGAGTTCCGCTTTAGCAAATGGGTATCCACCTGTCACATAGTGCGGCTTTAATTCGGAATACGGTGTTTCAGTAAGCCATTTTTCCTCATATATGACGTGTTCGAGATCAGGCAAAGGATTGGTGGGATATTTTTTGCGTAAATTTGAGCGTGTTTTAACGATCCCCTCCTCACTCGCATCAGCAGTCAATATTATCTCATAGGAGATGTCCGCCTGTTTCCTCGTCGGCAATGGAACAGACATGGAAGTATTATTCAGTAAAATGGAAACATTTCCACCGCTTGCGGCATCCACCCGCAAGGCCGCCGGTGCAGAGGCCCGAAGTCCGGGATATTCAACCGTCAAACCACCCTGCGGATCATAAATCTGGAAAAAGGGCGCAGAATTTTTCCCTTCCTGCATTACAACACGACTCGTCTCGTCACTCTCCGCCTTCCAAAGGCAAAAAGCATCGGGCCCAAACTGATCCAAACAAAAGTAGCGCCATTCATTGCGATCCGGAGGAGAAACCAAAGTACCACTGGGAAGTCCTGTCGATGGATTAAAATTGTGAACTCCCGTGAATTGGTAAAAATAACGGGTATCCCATTCCAGGCCATGATCTCCGCAAAAATATATGCGCTTACGATGGGATAACGACAGCGGAAGCGACCAAAGAAATTCCTGCGCAGGATCGTCGGTAGGAAAAATGTCTTCATGCTTTATCGTAATGCCGATTCGTCTGCCGTTGTCCCTGATGTGATATAAAATCTCAGCCGCCGCTTTGTGGTGATTGCGGGTAATGTTGCCCCTGATGTGAACAACGTCTCCATCTTCGCGGGTTTCTTCAAGACAGGAAATCGCTTCAAAACCAATCGGGGAATGCGGAGCATGCGTATCAATCAGGACTTTGCCCTCCACCTTCCAATAAATAATTTGGCCGGTTTTAAGGGTATCGATCTCCACCTTGCAATCGTTTTGATTCATTCCTCTATGCTTTGCGCAAAAGCGGCAGTAGTTGTCCAGTTATTTCAATGGCGTAGAAATACCTCTTGAATCCCGACCTGCTTGTTCACGGTAAACACATCGCCTCCCTCCCATGCCTCGCCTACAAGTTCGATTAATGGGGTAAGTATGACATGAAGTGGCTAACCAGATGGATGCCGGGTGACGAAAATCGCGACCCATTTTCACCGGCGAAGCGAAGAGGCGAGAATTTCCTCCATTTCCGGCCGCAGCACGAAGATAATCTCTATATAAAATGATTTCAATTAAGGTCATTTAGGATTACTTGTACCGTCTGGTTTTTACGGAATGAAAAAACATAAGAATATCAAAACTGTTTCCTCCACGACGGAGCTGGCGGATTTGCTGGGTCTATCCCGATGGACAGTATCGCGAGCACTCAATGGCCATGCGGCAGTGAGTCCAGATACCGCCACACTAATCAAAGAGACAGCGAGCCAACATGGATTTTCACCAAACATTCTTGGTCGGAGTCTGCGCACAGGGAAAACCAACCTTATCGGAGTCTGTTTCCCTCCCCTTCTCGAATATGCGCTTTCGCAAAAAATTTCACGTTTGCATAACGCAATAGAATCATGCGGTTTTCACTCTGTCATGCAGATGACTGGGGGATCGCAAAAGGAAGAAAATGCTGTACTTGAGCGTTTCGCATCCATGCGCTATGCGGGCATCTTTTTATTCGCTTCCCATCTCGAGTCTGACTGCTCCGGAATGCGAAGCCTTGCGGCATCTCAGATCCCTATTGTATTGATAGATCCTGTTATAGAGGCCGTCGATCATCCTGTGGTAATCACAGATCGGTCATACGGCGTGGCTACGGCACTGAAGCACTTTCACAGCCTTGGCCATCGTCGCGTTGTAGCCATGGGCTTTCGCGAAACGGGATCTTATGCCCCTCAAAGAATGCTTGGTATAAAACGAGGATGCAAAGCGCTCGGATGGTCCGTGGAAGAAAATATCCACTTCCTGAATGATGATCGACGACAGGATGATTTTGAGATGGGAACTCGATTGGCAAAAAAATACCTCGCAATTCCGGGTAAGCGCATTTCCGCAATTCTTACCATTAATGGACGTATTGCTTTAGCCGCCATGCAGGTCTTGCATGACCATGGAATTGAAGCTCCTCGCGATGTCTCCATAATCAGCAACGGAAATGCCGATTACTTGTCCTACTACAGACCCGCATTGACCACAATCGACTACCATGAGGAAAAGCTGATGGATTCAGCACTCCAGCTTTTGCCTTTGACGAATAAAAAATTAAATGAAGTCGATCGCATCGTCGTACGTCCCCGCCTCATTGTACGAGAGTCGACTGGCAAACCGCCAAAAGGTTCATTTTAATCTGTCATTATTCCATTCTCTCTGGGCAAACGCCCACTTGCCGTGTGTGGTTCCTTACGCTTTTCCCAGGAAAAACTATATTTACTTTGAAGGTTTTGCTTTGAGAAAATTCGCAAGTCCTTCAGTATAGACTTGGTCCATTTCGCTCTCTGTAAACGCACGGTCAAAAATAAGAGCAAAGTCATCCACATAGCTGCCTGCCGCATTATTGAAAGCAACAATGAAGCCCTGAGGAAGCGCGGGAATACTCGTAATAGCAGGAGATTTGTCGTTCCCCACCGCCACGCCATTCACGTAAATGGTGACATTTCCCTCATCAAAAGTAAAACCTACCTGCACCCATAACCCTCCCAGAATGGAGTGCAAAACAGACGATTTAGCATTTAGAATCTGCCCATCTTTTCCTATGCTTTTAAAAAATAGACAGTGATAGGCCCTGGAGTAGCCGAATTGAAAACTTCCCGGCGGAGTATGCGTATAAGGAAGCTTGGATATGCGGTGGATCAGGGAAATATTGATGTTGCCCACGGCAGGAAGTATCCAAGTCGTAAAACTCATTTTATGAATCTCACCCGAGAAATCACCGGGATTTGAAATCAGTCCCGGCGCGACAGGTCCGCCACGCTTCCCCTTCGCTTCTTTTAACATCATACTTCCCGTGCCGAACTTACACTCCTTCGTGGTTTGTCCACTTTCTCCACTGTAACGAAGCAAGGAGGCTTCACCACTCGAGTTACTCGGCGCAGCGGGGTCACGGTTATCATCAAAGCAATAAACGTGATTAATATCCGCTCTCGCGTATTGGACAGACAAAACCACTGCAAACAAGAAGAGAAGCAAGCGTGAAGGTCTCATACGTAAGTTCGAGAAGCTATTACAGTTTTTTAGAATTCATAGACTTTTTTGAAAGGCATTATTCGTCTCCAGAGTCCCAGCAGTTAAAGGATATCGTTTATTGGCCACTGACAGCAGCACCTAACTCCTTTATTTTAAAAGAGTTTTGAGCATTCATTCACAGGAGAAAAAGCATGGAGTTATTCCTTGATCACACACCCGTTTGAGAGTAGCTTATTAGGCGATATCTAACTCGTGTTTGATATCGCAGTTTAAGTGCCTTAAATCTCCAATAAATTACCCCGTGAAAAAATACCTGCTTACCCTTTTGATCTTTAGCGGCGGATTATGCAGTCTTCAAGCGGCGACCACCACATTGATTGGCGAGAGCTATACTTCTGGAACTACAACAGGGACCGTGAACTGGTCGGATCCTATCTGGGCAGTGGACGCCAGCTCTCCCTCAGGAGCCACGGCAGCACCGCCGGTGAATGACGCCACGAATCTGTACTCCGTTAAGATTGACCATACAGATGCGAGCGCGGCCAATCTTACTCTTAACACCCCAGGAACCGCCACCACACTAAGCCGTTTAAATATCGCACAGGGAGCCTCGGGCAATTTCACCTTGAAACTTGGTGCAAACCTCACGATTTTGAATTCCACCTTTACGATCTCCGGCTATACCACTCCTACCAATTCCTTCACCAATACTTCCACTACAGCCTCTCAGCTTGTCATTGATCTTAACGGCCATACTTTCGACGGCAATTTAGGCAGCTTTACCAATACGCTCAAGCCATCTTTTACGCTGATGACTTCCAGCGGAACAGCCTCCGTTTTCAAAACAAATGCCTTTGGGACACTTAGTGCAAGCACACCAAGCGTGACCGTTGGTAACAATGTGACGGTGATGGTTACCAGTCAGGGAGCGAATTTTACAAGCTCAAGTTTCTCCAGCGGATCCACCATTGATTTAGAAGGCGGTAGTGGTGCTACCATTGGCAATCTTAATTCTACGGTACTTAATTACGGCAATCTGATCATCGGCACCACTACTGCAACCACAGCAGCTTTGTCTGGGCTCAACGGCCAGGGTCGCACCGTTCAATTCGCAGGGAACATACTGATCGGAGCTAATTCGACGGTCGGTTTAGGAAATTCCACGACGGGTATTACAGGCCTTAAGGTCCAGGGAAACTATACCGATAACAATACCACTAATGCCTCTTACCAGAGTGCCGCTGCCAGCAGTCAAAGTACCACCACTTCCTTGAATGGTGGCTATACCCCCGCTACTCCGGCACTTAATGAGCGCACACTTTCTGTTGCCCATTCCCTGCTGGCAAGCAGTGGTGGTACGGTTAATGGACTGGTTACCAATTTTCAGGTCGGCGATGGAACGCTGGCTGGCAACGCCAAGCTCGTTGTCAATGCCAGTGCCGCAAGTAGCGTCGGTGCGTTGAATACACTGGGCAGTTTAAAAGTTTTTGGAGACTCCCGCTTAAATCTGGGATCGAATCTTGCAGCCAATGCAGGAAATCCGACCGTAACAGCCGCCAGCATCAATATCGTAACCGGCGCAACCATAGCCACTATTCTTTCAACGACCAGCAGCGGTGCGACTTTATTAAATGGCTATGCCAGTACAAGCGGCGTTCTTACGTTAAACACCTTTAATCTTCAGTTGGATTACGACGGCACAACGTGGATCAATGGAAGCAACCTAGTGCTCTTTAATTATGGCACTCATGCCGCTGGACTGACTCCCACCATCACCAGCATTGCCAGCGGATATACTATCACCTGGGGATCACTTACGGATGATACCACCAATCATCAGATCGTTCTTAGCGGGGTAAATATTGCTGCAATCCCCGAACCAAGTGCAGCTCTCCTGATCGTAGCCTTTGGCGGTTTGGTCGCTTGGACGATCCGACGCAAGTCGCGCCAGGCTTAAGCGTCTACTGCTTATTTATCTTTCGAGAGGTTTGCTGAGTATCAAGTTTCGCAACCTTTTTTAAGAGACCTCTCCACTGCGAAGGAACGATGCCACACTGTCTTCAGGCAGATAGCTCGTTATCTTATGAATAGAGAATGAGAATGTCGCACTTCATTCCCTCACTACCAAAGCCCCTGATATCCGCGCTTCACAGAAAAGTATCCAATCGATCTCCTCAGGTAGGAATCCTACAAAGACTGCAAAAAACAAAACGCGACATCCTGATGACTCCTCATCCAGAGATGCCGCGCATTTTTTGAATCCGATATCTTAGGGATTTACGCTTAGCTGATTATCTACTTCGTCTTTAGCGTTATTCCACCACACCATTTCGGTGCAGGGAGTCGAGGTCACTTTACCCGCAGAGTATTTGAATACAATGGGGCGTATCGAATACTTGGAGCAGAGTGCTGGAGCTTCGACTTCGAAACTCACCTTCTGATGACCATAAGGCTCGATCTCCGCCACCTTCAGTACGCCTTCATTACAGAACCAGCCCGGGGCCGTGAAGAGCTTCACCTCACCCGCTGGCAACTTTTGTGAAGAAGGATTCCAAACCGTGGCCTTCACCTTCAAGCGCGTATTGGGTGTCACATCCAGCAAGCCCGCCACACCTCGCGGCGCTCCGCTGATATCCAGTGAGACAATGGGCTCGCTATTATTCAGGGCCACAATAGACGCCGCCGTATCGAATGCCGGCATGGTAACCTTCAGCTTTCCATTCTTAAGCTCAAAGGGAAGCGGCTTCATCTCCCGTGAGCCTCCCGTGAGAACCATCAGCATCTTCGGTGCGGCGAGAGGCCAACGTAATGTGAGTGGAAACGCTCCCATGGGAGCTTCGTTTAGGCTAGTCAAGGCTACGAAGACATTTCCTTTTTCATCCACCAGCGGTGTCTCGACACGCATTCTCCACCCGAAACGTTCCGGCAATCCCACCTGAGAAAGAGGCTCAACCTTGCTATACCGCAAGAAGGCATTGAGAAGATGCGGCACTCCTGGCCCCTCACGGGCACTATCCCATTCAAAGGCAACCGGCCCAGCCTCATAGAGCGAGCCCAGCATCACGGTACTGTAAAGCGCATTTCCCTTACCGTAGGCATTGATCACCATCGCTGGAAAGTTGGTTCGCCCCATGCTCATCCCGATAACTTCCGCAGTGGGAGAAACAACCTCGACCTTCTTAAAATCAAACCCGGAGAAATGCCAGTTCCTCGCCGCCTTCGCTACGGGATGCGTAGAGTCGTACTGGTCCCAAATTTCTTCGACTCTCTTAAACAGTTCATCGGCACCCAGTGTGCGCATGACTTCAGGATCAATACCCCCAGCCACGGGTGTAGTCGTCATTTCCAACGCATTTTTAGCCGCCGTCTTATCCATTGGCTTGGCAACAACCGCAGGGCGAATGCCGAAGACATCCATTAATGCCGTTTGCGTACGATCATACTCGTCGAAACCACCCGGCCATTGGTCGCCAACAAGACACCCGCCTTCCTTAACCCATTGCGCCACCCTGGTTGCTGCATCGGCGGGTACATGGTTGGCTCCAAGCATGAACACCGCGCCGACGTCCTTTAGCTCCCCCGCAATAATTTGTTTGGGCGTGATCCACCGCACCGGATAGCCCAGCCCGCGCAGAATGGCATAAATCCGATAAGGACTATCAATCGATCCGCTATAAACCCCCATCGTAGGCTGTGGCAAAGCTAGATCCATGCGACTGTAGTAGAGAGCCACGGGCTTAACAAACGCGGCAGGTTTTGAAGGGCCGAGAATACGCTCCAGCCGATGCACTTCCTGATTACCATCCGCGATCGGCCCAAGCTTGTCCCGAGGCGTGTCGTCGGAATTAAGCAGCGCCCACATGTAATACATCCACAAATGAGGAGTCTCCTGGAAACACCAGGTTGCCGCGCCTTTTACGCCTTTGCCAATCATCGCCCAGTAAGCTTGCGACATATTTCGTGCATCCTGACTATGCACATTAAACTCACTGTTAATGAATCTTCTTCCCTTGGTAAGGCTTAGCAGAAAATCCATGTCACATCCGACAAAACTGTCGGCCGTGCTGTAGGCATCCACACCAAAATCGGGCTCATTGGCAAACCCGACATTGACCATATCCTCAAAATCCATCGGACTTCCCAGCGTGAAAACCGGCGCGTTGATTTCCAGACAACTGGCCTGACTGGCGGAATGCCGGTGCTTGGAATCATGATCCCGAATGACTTTTGCTTTTGCCGCGACAAAATTTGCATACTCCAACCCGGAAAACTCCCGAAAGGCAAACCACGACGCCCTATTACTATTCTCTCCGTCTTTTGGTTTTTGTGGCAACGGAATATCATCGAAACTCTTATAGTTTGAATTCCAAAGGCTATTAAGCTTATCGATGGAAACAAAGCGTTGAGTCAACCAGCTATGAAAGCCCGCCTTCGCTGCATCGCTGTAATCGTAGTAACCACCTCCCTCATCACAGACCATAAAAGTTCTGGCATCGTTATCATCTTTAAAATTTTGGAGTTGTTTGGTCATCAATTCCATATACCCCTTTCGAAATGGCTCATAGGAATAGCTGAAGTGCTTACCCATTTTCCCATCGGAATTGACGAATCTTCCCAGGGGTGCAGGGAATTTAAGACCAACCTCCTTATCCATATAGCCATAGCTGGCCAACACTTCCGTTCCGATACCGTACTTGCGCGATCCACTAGTCCAACCATGGTCAAAATTGCCCCCCATCTGAACAGCCCATGCATAATCCCGATAGGTGGCCATTGCGTTAAGAAAGCCAAAGCTATACTGCTTGTCCGGATCCGATTCTCCTGCAAAAAAGGAAGAATTCGCGGTAATAACCGGTGAAGGTTTCATCCCGGCAGGCACCGTTTGTGTCTGCATCGCTCCGGGATCGGATCCGATTTTTGCCACATCAATCTTCGCAGGATCAAAATTCTTATCATCGGTAATAACGACACAATCGATACCGACTTTTCCTCCCACCAGACCTCTCGACGGTCCAAAGGATAGCGTAGCCTCCATCGGCCGCTCAAAGGTTATATCGAAGGAGTTCCAGACCCACTGGGGCTTTGCATTTTTATCTGCATCTGGCTCTTTAGGTCCGGGCTTTGCCGTCCCTACCTTGGTCTTGAAATCAAAATTATGGAAATCTATGGCCTGACCAATATTATCCCGAAACAATGCATAGAAGGACGTGAATTTTCCAGCAGTATGGTAATGACGTACCCATACATGGTATCGCCCAGCCTGTGGTATCGCGACAGAAATGGGATTACTTTCCTCATTGATCGTCCCACTCAAAATCGCCCCCTCACTAGCATCAGTCACCTTCTCCACCGCCCATGTAGGTGAAACTCGCTGCTCCGGAAGCATTTTTTCGATACTGCCAGGCCCCGCCTTTTCAGCCTCCACTCTCCAGGTAGCTGCGGATAGCTTTTCCGCTTCGCATCCCAAAAAACATATTAACAATAAAAGGAGTCTTAAAGTGATAGTCTGATTCATAAGGTTATTTTTCATCAATTTTTGCGGAACCTCGCGGTTAATTCGATTTCAATGAGGGTGATTCTGAGGGAGTGTTATTTGGATATAATATCATTGCATATCAGGCCTCTGACACACCATTAGTGCGCAGGCATGGTATATGCAAAATATTAAAGCCTTAATCACACTCGTGTTTGACTTTGTATAATCCATCCAAAAATAAACTCAACCGGATTCTTTGATCTAACATTAAATCACTGTAATTTTTCTCTAAAACTCAACCAAAATTCGCGAAAACATTCCGCCTGATTACCCTTGCTTCACTGTAAGACAAATCGACCCGAAGACTTAATTGTTGAACTTCGAACAAGTTGGACACAATTCAAAAGAGGCAATTATTCACTTGATCCCACACCTGTTAGAATTTAAGTTTCTTCATGGCGTTTATTATAAAATATTCTCCTATCTGAATCGTGTCGAACCTTCCATGAGGCAAACAAATAAATTCGTGCCCATCTCCCCTCCTCCTCAGGCAAATCAGAATGATTTTCTTTTTGAACGCATCGTAAAAAGAGATACTTTAAACGCGTTTACACTAGTTGAGCTATTGGTCGTAATGTCTATCATAGCAATCTTAGCGGTGTTGCTGATTCCCGCCATAAGCGGCGGGCACAGGCAGCGTTATGCATGGGAAATGCACGCACTGTCGGTCAGGCGGTATTGGCTTATATGGCCGATAACGGGACTTTCAGTGCAACTAACGGAAGCACCACATTGAGCACAAGTGGCATCGGTGAATTAACCGACTATATTGTAGCAAGAGTAGCTAACCCGAATCGTGGCTGGGCCGGATTACCTCGATGCCCAATGGCCCAGACCAATAAGGCTGTCGGAGGCGGATATTCCATAAGTTATAATCTATTGAGCTATTATCCCACCCTGGCAAACATGCCTTTTTCGGCAAGTCGCGCCATACTAGTCAGTGAGGATAATAATGCGTATATGTATAATAACGCGATGATAAGAGAGCTGACAGGTACCATGTGGGGAGTTTCTTATGATCGCGTGCCTTCTGGCGATGCCGGAACATATGCAGCCTTGAAAGCGATAGAAGGTAAAAATTACACTCCTCAATATCATGGAGACGCAACCAACCGTGCATTAAATATGTTCATGGCCGATGGTAGTGCCGCACTGGTAAAGTCCGGCAGTAATTGCAATTTTTACTTCGCTCCAACGCATGCCAACGTGTCAAATGGCGTACCCGCTCACGACGGCTATATTTTCGAGCAGATGTACTATATCATTAATCGCGCCACTATCACTTACCCCGAGTAAGTGGATATTTGCGTATTGATAGAAAGCACACACGCATCAGAAGGTATCTCTTATCAGCGCCCTCACTCTGATAAATATTACAAATCTTCCACCTCGATGAAAATAGTCGCGTAAAAATTCGATTCTTTTTGCTATAAAATCATCGTATTGATACACGTGTCACATTTCATGTTTAAAAAACCAATTTACAGAGGATATTTTAAGAAAAGATCTCATTTCCGACAAATTTCTCCAAAACCGAAAATCTAATATTAATTAAATGAAAATAAATCAGGTTGCCGCGCAACTCTATACCGCCCGTAAATACACTCAAACGCTCGATGGCCTCGCCGATGTTTTGAAAAAAATCCGCGCCATTGGATATGAAGCCGTTCAAGTCAGTGCGACCTGCCCGTTCGAGCCGGAGGATCTGCTTCGCTTCGCAAAGGATGCCGATATTACTATTTGTTCTCTTCACGATAAATCAAAAGAGATTCTCGATGATCCTGAAAGGATCGCGCAACGTCTCGTTGCCCTCGGCAATGTCGAAACCACGGTATATGCGCATCCCGATGGCATTGACGTAAGCAATCCGCCGGAGTTGGAAGAACTCGTCAAGCGCCTCGATCACGCTGGTCAGGTAGTCCATAATGCGGGAAGGATTCTTTGCTATCATAACCACTCTCTGGAATTCACACGCCATGGCAACAGTGGCAAATTGGTTCTGGAATATATCTTCGATAAAATCGATCCAAAATACCTTCAGGCAGAACTTGATACCTATTGGGTACAGCACGGTGGATGCGACATTATTGACTGGATCAAGCGCATGAATAATCGTCTGCCTATCCTTCACATTAAAGACTACGCCAGCTACAAAGGGCAGCCCGTGATTTGTGAAATCGGCAGCGGTAATTTGAATTGGAGAAAGATTATTGACGCCGCGGAAGAGTCGGGCTGCAAGTGGTTTGCTGTCGAGCAGGACTTCCCGCCTGTGGATGCTCTGGAGAGTCTCAAGATCAGTTTCGATTACATAAGCAAAAATCTCATCTCATAGCGAAAGAACCAATTTATCGCGAGACAGAGGGTCGCGCCTCAAGTCGTCTTTACAAGAAATCCCGATATAACCCGACCTACAAGCAGGAACCAATACAAGTTTATGACATATATTAACCATTTAAAATTAATCATGATCCTTACTGGAATGTATGGACTTACTACTTTCGCAGCATTGGGGACTACCTATCGCGTCGAAGCCGAATCGGCCGGTGAAGGGACTTCTGATCCGCACCTGCCGGGCGATGCTGCTCCGACACTCACCTGGAAGATCGAAAAATCTCCAGATGCCAGTGGGGGCGCTTTTATCGGAGATGCTCTACGGGGAGAAAGTCACGAGATTCCAATACAGATTCCCAAAGCGGGAACTTATCGTGTCTGGATTCGTCATCTTAAGACAGAAGGCAAGTTTTCCAGCTTCAGCATCATTTTCCGTGATGATATTGACGAGGCCATTGACGCGAAGCACATTGACTGGAAATCCCCGCTTCACACTTCCAAGCCCTATTTAGATGCAGATATAACAGCGACACCTATTCCTGCAGGAGTAGCGCCCAAACCTGCTTTTGCATGGAGTTCCGTCGAAGTGACTTTTGAGCGGCCAATGATTGCAAACGTCGCTTTTGGAGGCATTTGGGCATCCGGTAAAGTGGGGATAGACGCACTGGTCATTACAAACGACTTGTCCTACGACCCGGAAAAAAGCGATTGGCAAAAACTTCCCACAACGGACGGCGACGTGCAGAAGCTATCCCCTCCTCCAGG
>JBDTJR010000067.1:0-2662 GCA_039935735.1 Chthoniobacterales bacterium
TAAGCGCACTCCACGCAGCCACCTGGAAAGTAGAAGCTGAAAAAGCAGGGCCTGGTTCCATCGTAAAGATATTGGCCGATAAAACTATCGCACAACCGGAGACCTGGATTGTGGAAAAACTCGCGGATGCCAGTGAGGGATCGATCCTCGGCGTAAAAGCGGGAGGCTCCACGGAAAGCTATCCGATTCCCGTCGTCATCCCTCATGCGGGAACTTATCACGTCTGGGTGCGCTACCAGCACACGCAGGGCAAGTTCACAAGTTTCTATGTCTTGTTCCGCAACAACCTCAAGCAGGCGGTGGATTTTCATAACATCGACTTCAAGCCCATCGTCGGCTCCGCAAAACCTGAACCCTCGCCCACTCCCGAAGCGCCAAAAGATGCAAAGCCTGAACTGGTTTGGAGTTCTTTTGACATCACTTTTGAAACTCCTATGGATGCCACCCTTTCCTTCGGCCCTTCCTATGGCCTGGTTAATGGAAAACTGGGCGTCGATTGCATCATCATAACCGATGATAAATCATTCGATCCTGCAAAGGCCGACCTTACAAAAATTGCCGCCGATCCTGGCCTAAAACAACCTCAGACTCCCCCCGCCGGAATGCAACCCGCTCCACTTGTTGTCTCAAACTCCTCATTTTTCGCAGGCGAATCCAATCCGGACAACCGATTCCTGTTTGCATTCATTAATCAGTTTGCCACTTATCACAACTACGCATGGGAAGTGCAGATGGGAGCAAACTACGACCATGGCTGGTTTAATGGTTCGACGGAATTTGGCATTTCCAATTCCGTCGGTGCTCCTTACGGCTATATCGATCGGGAACTCACGAAGTCCACCCCCTCACCCACAGGACGAGCTGTCAACGCCGAGGGAAAAGTGTCCGCTGGCTTTAGTCTTTCCTATGAGCCTTATCGTAAATTTTATCTCGAGAAAATGGCCAGCGATCTCCAAAACTTTAAAGATGACAAGAGCGCCATCAATGCCCGCATTATCCAGGAATACAGCGGCTCTTTTGATTATAGTAACAGCGCAAAGACAGCTTTTCATCAGTGGCTGACAAAACGTTTCACAACCATTGATAAGCTCAATGTACTATGGAATTCGCACTATAAGAATTTCGACGATATCCCTCTACCCCAAGCTCCAAAATCAACAGATAACAAAGCCCTTTGGTTCGCATTCCGTGAATTTTCAGGTCTCGAATATACAAACTTCATTGCAGAAAAATCCCGCGTTCTACATGAGAGTAAAGATCGACACTGGCCAGCTGACAGTCAGGCCAGTGATCTGAGTGTTCTGGCGCCCACTTTCACTACGGAAGCTCCGATGGATTTCGAGGATCTTATCACAACAAGCTTCGCAAACGAACGCGATTTTGGCGTGGATGCCTACAGCTCCGCTGATTATTTCGTCGGATGCGACTTTGACTACCTCTTAAGCTTTACCAAGGGAAAGCGTCTTTTTAACAACGAATTCAACGTGCACAGTCAGGACCCGCGCAATATGAGCCAGGCCTACTGGACCATGATCGGCAAGGGCGTCAAGGGCATATCCACGTATCAATTTCAGGTAACACCTAATAACTGGCTCTACTACATGTGGGGACTTTTGAATTCCGAAGATACGCCACGCGACAAGCTCGGAGTCATCGCGGATGCGAATCAGGAGGTTCATCGCCTTGAGCGTATTCTTGGCCCGTCACAGGCGCAGAATTTTGTAAAACCCGTCGCTCTTTATTACAGCCGTCTGGATCTTTCATTGTCACAAACCACGCTCGGAATCTATAGCGGCCCGATCGACAGCCCTTATCGCATCTATGCGATTCTTCGCGGTCTCGGGTATCCCGTACGTTGGATAACTCCGAGACAAATCACGGCAGGTGAACTCAAGAATGTCGGCTCTGTGGTCATGCTTGGGGCTAATCACGTCCCCGGTGATGCCGCGAAGACGCTCGCGCAGTGGGTCAAGGATGGCGGCAGCATTGTCGGTGATCAATGGCCCGGTGGTTTCGACGAATACGATCGCACGCAGACAACCTTAATGGATGTCTTTGGCATTCGCCCTGATGACGCAAGCCCTAAAATGGATAAGGCCGCCGCGAAAAATGCGTTCATTGAAACCACGACGCCGGTTGCCGGAGGAATCGATCCCGAAGTACTGCGCTCGCTCAATGGAGACGACCTCTTGAAGAATGTCGAAGAAATGTGGGATCAGTATGACTCCACCCACCCCGTGGCGAAAGCCGTCGGAAACTGGCATGTCTCGGGTTTCGAACTCAAGAAAGCTAAAGTTATCTCGGGTGAAATCATCGGCATGAGCATGGGTACCCATGGGAATCCCGGAATATTGCTCAATGACTACGGCAAAGGCCACGCATTCTACAGCGCCATCATGCTCGGAACCTTGTATGAAGCTGGGCCAATCGCTTTTGAATGGGATACTTCGCGTGAAGGTCCCGGTGTTCCCCATCTTCTCGGCGCTTTCCTGCATTTTTGCGGACTCGAACCCTTCTCGCAAATCGGACTGCCGGAACGCATGGCGTGGAAAATGCGCGTCGAAATCCCACAGGTCGATCCAAAGGGAAATATCTTCATTGGTATTACCAGCCAAAACGACGCGCCTTTAAATCCATTCCCATTGACACTGCGCTGGCCCGT
>JBDTJR010000068.1:0-15267 GCA_039935735.1 Chthoniobacterales bacterium
GCTTCTTTTCTCTTGCGTCGGTAAACGAAGCCGCTAGGTTGTCCGTTCCCGCACAAAGACGGGGAAAAGACGAAGAGCCACGATTGCGTGGCTTTTTTGTCCCCTGAAAACAGGGGAAGAATTCAACTGATATTTTTACATGCCTACCATTAACCAGCTTGTCCGTAAGGGACGAAAGAAGGTCTCGGTGAAATCCAAATCACCGGCGCTAGCGGTTTGCCCACAGCGTCGTGGAGTTTGCGTGCAGGTTATGACCCGCACCCCGAAGAAGCCAAACTCTGCACTTCGTAAAGTCGCTAAGATTCGTCTTACAAACGGCCAGGAAGTGATCGCTTATATTCCCGGCGAAGGTCACAACCTACAGGAGCACTCCATTGTTCTGGTTCGTGGCGGTCGTGTAAAGGATCTCCCCGGTGTTCGTTATCATATCGTTCGCGGTACTCTAGACAGCCTCGGAGTCGATGGCCGTCGCCGCAGCCGTTCCAAATACGGCGCCAAACGTCCTAAGCCAGGCGAAGCTGACGCCAAGGGTGCCAAGGGTGCCAAAAAGAAAAAATAGAGGAAACTGAGCCATGTCACGCAGACGAAGAGTCATTAAGAAAGAAGTTAAACTGGACAGCCGCTATGCCAGCCCACTGGTTGCGCGTCTTATTACCACCCTTATGCTTAGCGGTAAGCGCTCGCTCGCAGAGCGTATCGTTTACGCAGCCATTGATAAAGCCCGTGAGGGAACGGATTCCGTGGATCCCCTTGAGACTCTTAACAAGGCCATTGATAACGCCCGTCCTCGTCTTGAGGTCAAATCCCGCCGAGTTGGTGGAGCTACCTATCAGGTTCCTATGGAAGTCCCTACGGATCGCCAGATCGCTCTCGCTCTCCGCTGGATTGTTCAATTTGCAAACAAGCGCAAGAGCATTCCTATGAAGGACGCCCTTGCTTCCGAACTTCGCGATGCCGCCTCCGGGCAAGGCAACGCAATCAAGAAACGCGATGATATGCACAAGATGGCCCAGGCCAATCGCGCTTTTGCCCACTTTCGCTGGTAACCACCACCTATTTCACCATGTCTGCAACCACCACCGAGAATCCTGTGAAAGACCTCAATTCACCAAACCGCGCGTTCCCATTAGAGCGCACGCGCAATATCGGTATTTGCGCCCACATCGACGCCGGCAAGACGACGATGACCGAGCGTATTCTTTTCTACACCGGTATGATTCATCGTATCGGCGAGGTGCATGAAGGCACGACCGTTACCGACTGGATGGAGCAGGAACGCGAACGTGGTATCACGATTACTTCAGCAGCCATTACCTGTTCCTGGACTCAGCGTAAGGAAGAGGGCATCTACAAGATGTATGAAGAAGTTAAGCACCGGGTAAATATCATCGATACTCCCGGGCACGTTGACTTCACGGCTGAAGTTGAGCGTTCGCTTCGTGTTCTCGATGGCGCTATCGCCGTATTCTGCGGTGTTGCCGGTGTGCAGCCTCAGTCTGAGACCGTCTGGCGTCAGGCAAACAAATACAGCGTTCCTCGTATTGCTTTCGTTAATAAAATGGATCGCACCGGCGCTGATTTTAACGCCGCTGTTAAATCAATGCGCGAAAAGCTCAGTGCCAACGCATGGCCGATCCTTATCCCATTAGGCCGTGAAGATTATCTCAAGGGCCAGATCGACGTCCTTAACCAAAAGGCGATTATTTACTTTGATAACGATTCCATCGGATCGACCTATGAGGTCACCGAAATTCCTGAAGAAAATAAAGCTGAAGCCGAGGCAGCCTATCAGGACCTTGTTGATCAGATGGTTGATCTCGATGAGGAAATTGGAAACATGTTTCTCGAAGAGAAGACAATCACGATTCAGGATTTGAAGAAAGCAATCCGCCGCCAGACGATTGCGAACCGTTTCGTTCCTGTCGCGGGTGGATCTGCGTTTAAGAACAAGGGTGTCCAGTATGTCGTGGATGCTGTTCTCGATTATCTGCCAGGCCCGTTGGATATTCCTGCGGCGAAAGGTCTGAACCCGGATAACAACGAGGAAATCCTCACATCGGCGGATGACAATGGTAACTTCTGTTCGCTCGCTTTCAAACTTTGGAGCGATCCCTTCATCGGTAAGCTCGTATTTTTCCGCGTTTACTCCGGTAAACTTTCCAAGGGCGACACCGTTTACAATCCTCGCACCCGCAAGCGTGAGCGTATCAGCCGTCTGATTCAGATTCAGGCTGACAAGCGTGAGGAAATCGACACCTGTTACTCAGGAGATATCGCGGCAATCGTCGGTATCAGAAATATCACCACTGGTGATACGCTCTGCGACGAAGATCACGAAATTCTTCTTGAGCCTCCAACTTTCCCGGATCCCGTTATTTCCATGGCGATCGAGCCGAAGACAAAGCTCGACCAGGAAAAAATGTCCATCGCTCTCCAGCGTTTGGCAGAAGAAGATCCGACCTTCCAGGTCTATACACACGAAGAAACCGGCCAGACGATCATCGCTGGAATGGGTGAGCTTCACCTCGAAATCATTCGCGACCGTATGTTCCGCGAATTCAAGGTAGAGGCCAACGCCGGCAAACCTCAGATCGCTTATAAAGAAACCATCACCATCGCCGCTGAAGGTGAAGGCAAGCTTATCAAGCAGTCCGGTGGTCGTGGTCAATACGGTCACGTGGTCATCAAGGTTCAGCCAAGCGAACGCGGCAAAGGACTTACCATCGAAAACAAGGTGGTCGGTGGAACCATTCCTCGCGAATACATTCCTGCTGTGGAAAAAGGTCTTAAAGAAGCGGTCCTCAATGGCATCGTCGGCGGATATCCCGTCATCGACATGCATGTGGACATCATCGATGGATCCTACCATGACGTCGATTCCAACGAATTGGCTTTCAAAATGGCCGCTATTTTCGCGATGAAGGATGCCTTCAAGAATGGTAAATCCATCCTTCTCGAACCGATCATGAAGATCGAAGCAATCACACCGGATGAGTATCAGGGTGACATCATCGGCGATCTAAACCGTCGCCGTGGCAAGATTAACTCGATTGAAAGCAAGTTGAATACCTCGATCGTTCACTCGGAAGTGCCACTCGCAGACATGTTCGGATACGCCACGGCGATCCGTTCACTGTCAAAAGGACGCGCTTCCTACTCGATGGAACCTTCGCACTTTGAACAAGTTCCGGCTCAGGTCCTGGCCGCAGTATTGGATCAGAAAAAATAAGGACTAACTGAGGAATTTAAGATGGCTAACGGACAAAAAATTCGCATAAGGCTCAAAGGCTACGACTACCGCATCCTGGATGCTTCCGCACTCGAGATCGTCGAGACGGCAAAGCGCACGGGGTCAAAAGTAACAGGCCCGATCCCTCTACCCACCCGCATCGAGCGTTTCACAGTGAACCGCTCGCCTCACGTGGATAAGAAATCGATGGAGCAATTTGAAATTCGCACACACAAGCGGCTGCTCGATATCATCGAACCTACCGCAAAAACGGTGGACGAACTTCGCAAACTAAACCTGCCTGCCGGGGTTGATATCACCATTAAGATTTAATTACAGCCATGAGTATTGGATTATTAGGAAAAAAGATTGGGATGACCCAGATCTATGACGAGAAGGGCCGCATTACGCCCGTTACCGTCATTGTTGCAGGTGGAAACCGTATTACCCAGGTGAAGACCTTGGAAAAAGACGGTTACTCCAGCATTCAGGTGGGATTTGACGAGCAGAAGCCACAGCGTCTTACGCAGCCTCTGACCGGACATTTTAAGAAGAGCGGCACGACACCCAAGAAGTTGCTTCGCGAGTTTCGCCTCGAAAAAGGTGAAACAGCTCCCGAAAACGCAGATATCCCTGTCAGTGTTTTTCAGGTCGGCCAGTATGTCGATGTCATCGGCAAGTCGAAGGGCAAAGGATTTCAGGGTGTTATGAAAAAGCATAACTTCGGTGGTCAGCCAGACAGTCACGGTCATACGACCCACCGCCGAAATGGTGCTATTGGTAACCGTTCCACGCCAGGTCGCGTGTGGAAAAATATGGGTATGCCAGGACACATGGGTGACAGACGCATCACGACGCAGAACCTTCAGGTTGTGCAGGTTCGTGAAGCAGAGGGTGTCATCCTCATCAGTGGCGCGGTTCCGGGAGCAAATGGCACGTATGTCGTTGTTCGCCCCGCAATAAAGAAACCGCTCAAAAAAGACTAAGGATATAATCAATGAGTGCTTCTGTTTTAACAGTTGAAGATGCCAAAAAGGCAAAGATTGAGGTCATCGAGGACGAAAAAGGCAATCATGCCGTGCATGAAGTCGTCGTCGCGATGCGCGCTGCACGTCGTTCGGGTACTGCTTGTGCCAAGACACGTGCCGAAGTGAACCGTTCGGGCAAGAAGCCCTGGAAACAAAAAGGAACAGGCCGTGCACGTGCAGGTTCCGCAGGTTCTCCCGTTTGGGTTGGCGGTGGTGTTGCTTTTGGTCCTCGTCCTCGTGACTATTCCAAGAAGGTAAATAAAAAGGTTTCCCAGCTCGCATTTCGCAAGGCGCTGAGCTCCCGTATTACGGATGGCGACGTTCTCGTTGTCGATACGTTTGCGGTTAAGGAAGCAAAGACCAAAGAATTTTGTGCTTTGATTGATTCTCACGCTCCCGGTGCACGCCGTACGCTCGTCGTCACTGAGGTTAAAGATGAAAATACAAAACGCGCTTCCCGTAATGTGGAAAACGCGGTTCTCATCTCCGCCTCCGGCGTGAATACCGAGCAGCTTCTCGCATTTGACAAGATCATTGTCACCCGCGAAGCGCTTCAGAAAATTTCGGAAAGGATTGCGAGAAAATGAACGAACCGCACGACATCATCGAAACGCTTCACATGACGGAGAAAGCCACGCTGCTTTCCGAGAAGCTCAATAAATACGTTTTCCGTGTGAAACCACACGCAAACAAAATACAGATCAAGCTCGCGATCGAGAAGCTCTTCAACAAGAAGGTTGTATCTGTGAATACGGCTAACTACGAAGGCAAGTGGAAGCGCCAGCGCACTGCGCATTATGGCCGCAAGCCAAACTGGAAAAAAGCGATCGTTACCCTGAAAGAAGGGGATAAAATCACCCTCGCTTAATAAAGGAACATCATGGCACTTAAAACTTTCAGACCTTTAACTCCCGCGCAGCGATTCAAGTCGCTCCCGTCGTTTGAGGAAATTACAAAGGACAAGCCTGAGCGCAGTCTCTGCGAACCTCTCTCGAAGTCCGGTGGACGTAACAACCAGGGCCGCATGACCTCGCGTCACCGCGGTGGTGGCGCCAAGCGCAAGTATCGTATCATCGATTTCAAGCGCGCGACCCGCGACGCTGTCGCTGACGTGATCGCTATTGAGTATGATCCAAATCGTACCTGCCGCATCGCTTTGATCCAGTATAAGGATGGCACGAAGAGCTACATTCTTGCTCCTGCCGGATTGGGCGTTGGTATGACGGTATCCGCAGGTGAAAAAGCAGAGCCACAAGTTGGCAATGCGCTTCCGCTCAAGGTTATCCCTCTTGGATCTGCGATTCACAATATCGAGCTCGTTCCCGGAAAAGGCGGCAAAGTTGCACGCAGCGCCGGTCAGCAGGCTTTTATTACGAACCGTGAAAACGGTTATGCGCTTATCAAGCTTCCTTCGGGAGAAATTCGCCGCATTCACGAAAATTGTTACGCGACCATGGGTCAGGTTGGCAACGTGGAGCACATGAACGTTTCCAGCGGCAAGGCCGGACGCAGCCGTTGGCTGGGTATTCGCCCGCATGTTCGCGGTATGGTTATGAACCCGGTCGATCACCCGATGGGTGGCGGTCAGGGTAAGAGCAAGGGCGGTGGCGGACGTCATCACCCAATGAGCCCTTGGGGTCAGCTCGCCAAAGGATTTAAGACGCGCCGCAAGCACAAGTCTTCGGATCGCTTTATCGTTCAGCGCAAAAACGGAAAAAAGAAATAATTTATGGGAAGATCACTTAAAAAAGGTCCTTTCGTGGAAATGAAGCTTCTCGACAAAATCGACAAGCTCAATGAGACGAACTCCAAGAAGCCGATTAAAACCTGGTCCCGCCGCTCGACGGTGACGCCGGATTTTGTGGGCCACACATTTCAAGTTCACAATGGCCGCACATTCCTTCCGGTTTTCGTAACCGAAAACATGGTTGGTCATAAGCTCGGCGAATTTTCTCCGACCCGTACCTTTAAGAAACACGGTTCACATACCGCGAAGGTCACGAAGTAATCACGATGAAATCAAATCAGACAACTGCAACTCTTTTAAGCCTGGCGCTGATCTCCGGATCTGTGCTCCAGGTCGGAGCTGCTTTGTCTGATTCCGATCTCGCGAGCAAAGAAGCAAAAATTACGGTGGGGGCTGCGACGGATGAAAACGCCGCTCTCCGGGAAAAGATGCTTCTTCAGCAGTCGACCATTCAGGCGATGACGGAAAGTCTCGTAAAAGTCAGCAATGAATCGGAAGCCTACAAGCGCGAAGCCGCTGATCTCCGCATGAAGATTGAAGCCCTCGGGCTGCCTGGAGATCAAAATGGTAACCGCCTGCAACAGCGTCTTCTTGCCGCTGTCAGTGATTTGCGCATAGCGCAGAACTCACAGCAGGAGATGCGTGCGGAGTTGCTCCAACTATCCGAAGCGATTATCACTTTGATGAAAAGTTCGGATAAGATCGATCCTCAGCTTCGTTTGACAGTGGAGACGCAATTACGATCCGCCAAAGATATGCTGAATGGAGAGGCCACGAATGCCGGAAC
Source organism: Chthoniobacterales bacterium (assembly GCA_039935735.1). Taxonomy (GTDB): domain Bacteria; phylum Verrucomicrobiota; class Verrucomicrobiia; order Chthoniobacterales; family JBDTJR01; genus JBDTJR01. The sequence goes on from JBDTJR010000068.1 coordinate 6,792, forward strand.
GACGCAGTCTTCGCCCACGCTCCTTAACGGAACGGTGATTGATGTGAAGGACAGTCTTTCACTCGTTGTTGCCAATGTTGGCACAAAACAAGCGGTTAAGCTAGGTATGCCTTTTCAGGTGCTTCGCGATAACGAAGTCATCGGAGAGATCCGAGTGGTTGATGTCCGCGACAGGATCTGTGGCGCTCTCGTGCAGAATCTTTCTTCGGAAAAACAAAGAATTCAAGTGGGCGACCAGCTTAAAGTGGAAGCCCGCCAATAGAAAAATATTATGGAAGTAAAGGCAATTTATCGTTCTGCAAAAATCTCCGCGTTTAAAGCGCGGGAGGTGACTCGGGAAATCCAGGGGCTCACGGCTCAGGATGCACTTGATCTCCTACGTTGGACACCCAAGAAGGCCGCGCGTATGATCGACAAGACATTGCGCAGCGCCATTGCGAACGCAGAGAATAATAACAATCTTCGTTCGGAGAATCTTATCGTCAAAGAAGCGATCGTGGGTGAAGGCCCTTCGCAGCGCCGCTACCAGCCAAAGGCTCGTGGAAGTGCTGGTCCGATCATCAAGCGTGCAAGTCACATTCGCATCGTCCTCACCGATGAAGGTGAAGCGAAGACCGCTAAAGCAGACAAGAAAAAGGACGGAGAAAAGAAGTCGGCTAAAGGAAAAAGCTCCAGCCGCAAAACCGCTAAAACCGAAGTAAAACCAAAGGCGCAGAAAGCAGCAGCCGAGGAGAACACGCAGGAATAAGTTATGGGTCAGAAAGTCAATCCAATAGGGTTTCGTCTCCCGATCACACGGGACTGGTCGTCGAAATGGTATGCATCGCGTAAAGATTTTGCCGATAATCTTAAGGCCGATTACCAGATCCGCCTTTATCTAAAACAAAAACTGAAAACGGCAGGTATTGCACGTATCGTCATTGAGCGCGCTTGGAACAGTGTCCGTGTTACCATTTCTACCGCACGTCCGGGTATGGTGATTGGGCGTAAAGGTTCTGAAATCGAGAAGATGACTGAAGAGATCGCCAGGATTGCCGGTGGTCGTCAGGTGAAAATCGACATTTTTGAAATCAAGACACCGGAACTCGATGCACAGCTCGTGGCCGAAAACGTAGCCATGCAGCTTGAGCGTCGTATTTCTTTCCGCCGCGCGATGAAGAAGACTGTCCAGATTGCGATGGAGTTTGGCGCGCTTGGTATTAAGATTCGTTGCTCGGGGCGTTTGGGTGGTGCTGAAATCGCACGCACAGAATGGTATCGTGAAGGAAAAATTCCTCTCCATACCCTTCGTATCCCTATCGACTACGGATTTGCCGAAGCCAATACCGTTGCCGGAAAAATTGGAATTAAATGCTGGGTTTGCAAGGCTGAAAGTGCCGAGGAAATCCGCAAACGCGAGGAAGAAGCTCAGCAAAAAGCTGCTCCTCTCGAAGCTGTAACCGCCACCGCTGAATAATAGGAGTCTGTCATGCCATTGTTGCCCAAACGTGTAAAATATCGTAAAACCCAGCGGGGAAGCCGCTCGGGAAATGCGACCCGTGGAACCAAGATTTCTTTCGGTGAATACGGTCTTCAGACTCTTGATCGCGCATGGATTACCAATACGCAGATCGAAGCCGCTCGTGTGGCTTTGACTCGTAACATGAAGCGTAAAGGAAAGCTTTGGATTCGCATTTTCCCGGACAAGTCGGTAACGTCTCGCCCACCGGAAACCCGAATGGGTAAAGGAAAAGGACAGCCTGAACATTGGGTAGCCACGGTCCGCCCTGGTAATGTCCTTTTTGAACTCGACGGTATTCCCGAGTCCCTCGCGAAAGAATCCCTGCGCCTTGCAGCTAACAAACTACCTATCCGCACACGATTCATTATGCGGCACCGTCACGCGGTCTAACCCACAACCATCAACATACCATGAAAGTAAACGAAATTAGGGAATTGACTGTGGACGAATTGAAAGCCCGTAAGCGGGAACTAAACCGCGAAGCTTTTAATCTGAGAATGCAAAAATCTGGTGGCACATTGGAAAAGCCCCATCTTCTCCGCACGATCCGCCGGGATTCGGCACGTATTGAAGGTCTGATTACGGAGAAATCGAAGAAAGCCTAATAAGATGAGCGAAGAGACTACGACTGTTGAAAATACCAGGAAAGCGATCCACAAGACGCGTGTTGGCGAAGTTGTTTCCGATGGAATGGATAAGACCATCGTTGTGAAAACTATTCGTCGCGTTCCTCACCCAAAATTTGGAAAAATCGTAAAGCGCAGCAAGAAATTCTACGCGCACGATGAAAAGAACGAAGCCAAAGTCGGCGATAAGGTTTCCATCATCGAGACTCGTCCCTTGAGCAAGCTCAAGCGGTGGAAGCTCGTGGAAGTCATCAAACACTAACATTTTTGTACTAAACGTATGATTCAGATTCGAACCAGATTGGATGTCGCTGACAATACCGGCGCGCGCATGGCTACCATGATCGGCGTGATTGGTAAGGGATCGTCCCTTAGCGCACGCGTGGGAGATGTCATCACCGCAAACGTCAAGGAGGCCTCGACCGGAGGCACCGTGAAAAAAGGCGACGTCGTTCGCGCAGTTATCGTACGGACCCGTCAACCGCTTCGCCGCGAAGATGGCTCCTACCTTCGCTTTGATAACAATGCCATCGTCATTATTGACAAGGATCTCAATCCTCGTGGCACGCGTATCTTCGGGCCTGTTGCCCGTGAATTGCGCGAGAAAAACTTTATGAAGATCATTTCCCTGGCACCGGAGGTTATATGAGTGGTTTACGTTTTCATGTTCGTCGTGGGGATAATGTTCAGGTTATCTCGGGAAACCATAAGGGTTCTTCCGGGAAAATCCTTCAGATCCTTGGGGCTAAAGAACAGGTAATTATCGAAGGGGTGCGTATGATCAAAAGGCATACGCGCAAATCACAGGATCAGCCAACAGGCGCCATCATCGAGCGCGAAGGCCCGATCCATATCTCCAACGTGAAGCGGGTCGAACAGGCCGCCGCTGAAAAGACGGAGAAAAAAGCAACAAAGAAGACGAAGGCCAAAAAGAGTTAAAGGGTTATGCAGGCTGAACTATACCAGGAATATTTAGAGCGGGTAATCCCCCGCATGAAAGAGAAGCACGGTTACGGAAACGTTAACGAAGTGCCGAAGCTTGAAAAAGTCGTGATCAACAGTTGCGTCGGCTCGTCCCAGGACGTGAAGGCTGCACTCGAAGTCGCGAAGGAAGAGCTCGCACTAATCACGGGTCAACGCCCGATCGAGACACGCTCCAAGATCGCTATTTCGAACTTCAAACTCCGTAAAAACCAGGCGATCGGCGCGAAGGTTACTCTTCGTGGTCGCCACATGTATGAATTTCTCGAACGCTTCATCAAAACCGCGCTTCCTCGTATTCGCGATTTTCGTGGAGTTTCTCCTCGTTCGTTTGACGGACGTGGAAACTATACTCTTGGCGTTAATGACCAGAGTATTTTTCCGGAAGTTGAACTTGATAAAATCAAGCTGAACATCGGATTTGATATTACGATTTGCACGACGGCCCTCAATAATGAGGAAGCGAAATCGCTTCTTACCGAACTCGGTATGCCGTTTACCGACAGAAAATCCGCGGCGAAAACCGCTGAAACACCCGCCAAAGCCTAGTCATGAGCGCACTTACTGATCCTATTGCTGATATGTTGACCCGTATACGGAATGCTTACGCTGCCCGTAAGGTAAACATTGAGCTCCCTTATTCCAAAATGAAGTCCGAGATCGCTCGGATTCTTAAAGAAGAAGGTTACATTACAGACTACGAACTGGATACCACTGGCACGCATCCGCAACTGAAGATTCGTTGCAAGTTTGTTGACAAGACTCCAGCGGTTGCCGGTTTAAAGCGTATCAGCCGTCCAGGTCTGCGCCGTTATGTGGGCTCTACGGAAATGCCCCGTGTTCTTGGTGGTATGGGTATCGCGATCGTATCGACTTCGCGTGGATTGCTCACCGGCCATGCAGCTAAAAGACAAAAAGTAGGCGGCGAATTGCTCGCTTACGTGTGGTAAGGAGATAAGAAAATGTCACGAATTGGCAAAAAAAATATAACTATTCCCGACAAAGTGAAGGTGGACTTCGCTCAGGACGGCTCTGTAAAGGTCGAAGGACCTAAGGGTAGCCTCCAGTGGGCACTTCCTAAAGTGATTCAGGCTTCTGTGGAGAATAACGAAATCACTTTTCAACGCTCAGGTGAATCCCGCAGCGAACGTGCTTTGCATGGTCTTTCCCGTGCCCTTGTCGCCAATATGGTGGAAGGTGTCAGTGCAGGCTTCAAAGAAGCTCTGGAAATTCACGGCGTTGGTTTCAAAGCAGCGGTTCAGGGAGATAAATTGAATCTCAGCCTTGGCTTTTCGCATCCTGTGCTTTTTCCGATTCCAGCGGGAATCAAAATCACGGTGCTTGAAAACACAAAGCTTACCATTGAAGGAATTGATAAGCAGCTCGTCGGCCAGGTAGCCGCCGATATCCGCGCATATTATCCGCCAGAGCCTTACAAGGGCAAAGGTGTCCGGTATGTCGGAGAACAAATTCGTCGTAAGGAAGGAAAAACGGTTCAGTAGAACCGGAGGTATATTATGTCTAGTATTGATCAACGCAGAGTGCGGCATATCAGGCTTCGTAAGAAAGTTTCGGGAACACCGGAACGGCCTCGACTTTGCATTAATTTTTCAGGAAGTCATATCCGGGTTCAGGTCATTGACGATGTCGAGGGTGCGACGCTTGTTTCTGTCCAGACAACGGAAAAAGATCTGGCAACGGATAAATCCGTAAAAGCGAATGTCGTCACGGCTAGCCGGATCGGCAAACTTATCGGAGAGCGTGCGCTTAAGAAAAACATTAAGCAGGTAGTCTTCGATCGCGGTGGTTTTAAATATCACGGTAAGGTAAAAGCGCTTGCTGATGCCGCACGTGAAACGGGATTGGAATTTTAATTATGGCACAAGATTTTGTAAAAAGAGGTCCTCGTGGCCGTAATGATCGTAAAGATCAGTCCAAAGAGCCCAAGTCGGATCTGACCGAAAAGGTTGTTTTCATTAACCGATGCGCCAAGGTTGTCAAAGGTGGACGTCGCTTTAGCTTTAGCGCCCTGATTGTTACCGGTGACCACAAAGGCCGTGTAGGCTGTGGCTTTGGAAAAGCAAATGAAGTCAGCGAAGCGATTCGCAAGGCTTCGGAAGCTGCGAAAAAAGACATGGTAGCTGTTTCGATTCACGAAAACACCATTCCTCATCAGGTGGTGGGAGAATTTGGTGGAGGCCGTGTGCTTCTGCTTCCTGCTTCGCCTGGAACGGGCGTCATCGCCGGTGGAAGCGTGCGTGCGGTAGTGGAAGCTGTGGGTATCCGCGATATTCTCGCGAAATCCATGGGCTCGAGCAACCACGCGAACGTCGTCAAGGCAACGATCAAAGCCCTCAAGGGTCTGCGTCCGAAAGCGGAAATTATGAAACTCCGTGGCATCACTCCTCGCCACAAACCTCAAGCCGAACAGCCAGTTGAACAAACTGCTTAATTTTTATGGGACTACGACTTCATAATCTCAAGCCCGCTCCGGGCGCAAAAAAACGCCGCAAACGTGTTGGACGCGGAGAAAGCTCCGGTAAGGGAAAAACCAGCGGTAAAGGACATAAAGGACAAAAGGCTCGTTCCGGCGGAAGCATCCGTATCGGATTTGAAGGTGGCCAGATGCCCCTTTATCGTCGTCTTCCAAAGCGTGGTTTTAACAATGCACAATTCAAAACCATTTTTGGTATTGTGAATCTCGAAACACTTGAGGCGAAATTCAATGTGGGCGATGTCATCAATGAGCAGTCATTGCGTGAGCGCGGTATTCTCAAAGGCAGCTTCGACGGGATCAAGATCCTCGGACGCGGAGAGATCACCAAAAAGTTTTCCTTTGAAGTGGACCAGATCAGCGCCTCAGCGAAGGATAAAGTGGAAAAAGCCGGTGGCAAAATCACGCTTACAGCCGTGAAAGAAGAAACCACGAGTAAGAGTAAGAAATAAACATTTCTTATCATCCATTTTTGACAAGTAACTGAGATGATTTCGGCATTTACCAACATTTTCAAAATTCCGGAATTGCGTCAACGTGTGCTTTTCACGCTGGCGCTTATCGTGGTGATGCGCGTCGGTGCGGTCATTGCGACGCCGGGGGTGAATGCGGAGGTGCTGCGGCATTATTTCCTGAATGCCAGTGCGGCACAAAGTGGAGGAGTGGCGACGCTTTTCAATCTGTTCAGCGGCGGCGCACTTGCAAACTGCGCGATTTTTTCGCTGGGCATCATGCCCTACATCAGTGCATCGATCATGTTGCAGTTGATGACAGCGGTCGTCCCTCAGCTTGCCAAGTTGGCTCGGGAAGATGGCGGTCAGCAAAAAATCATGCAATATACCCGGTACGCGACAATCGGGTTGTGTTTCTTACAGGGATATTGGCTGGCGCTTTCCTTTGAGAATCCTCAGGGGAATTTCTTCCTGCCGAATATCATGGATACCATTACCAAAATGGGAATCCCGCTGGTATCTCATCCGGGTATTCCGTTCCGGGTCATGACGATCCTTACCATGACGGCTGGCACATTGTTCCTAATGTGGCTTGGAGACCAGATCACGGATCGCGGGATCGGTAATGGAACTTCACTTATCATCACGGTCGGTATTATAGCCCAGCTTCCCGGAGGTCTTGTTCAGGCCTGGAGGACTTTTGTTCCCACTGCGGAAAATGCCGATACTACGGTGAGTCCCATCATTCTGGTGATCATGCTGGCTTTCCTGATCTTTGTCATTGCGGGTGTCATTGCGGTAACCCAGGCGCAACGTAAGGTTACCGTGCAGTATGCGAAGCGTATTGTCGGGCGCAAGATGTATGGCGGACAGACGCAGTATATGCCTTTGAAGGTAAACTATGCAGGTGTCATGCCGATCATTTTCGCTCAGGCGATCCTGATGTTTCCTTCCACCATTTTAAAAATGGCGTTTAAAAATCAGAGCTGGGCTTCGACTTTTGCCGATATGTTAACGACAGGGTGGCTGTATTACACACTCTACGGAGCGATGATTTTCTTCTTTAGTTATTTCTGGGTGGCGACACAGTTTCAACCGGCGCAGATTGCCGACGATCTTAAGAAATACGGAGGATTCATTCCTGGAGTTCGTCCCGGAAAGCCAACTGCGGATTTCCTTGATTTCACGATGACGCGCCTGACTTTTGCTGGCGCGATCTTCCTGACGGTTATTGCAGTCCTTCCTCAGATTCTGGCACACCAGATGAAAGTTCCCTACATGGCAGCGCAGTTTTTTGGTGGTACGAGTTTGCTTATTATTGTCGGGGTTGTTTTGGATACGATGCGGCAGGTGGAAACCTATTTACTGCAGCGGCATTACGACGGCTTTTTGCGCAAAGGGAAGATTCGCGGATCTCGTCAGCGTTTCGCCCTTGCATCGGGAGATGTTGTAGATGGAAACAGCCTGCTTTGGATTTATGTGGGAATTGCCGCTTTGGTAATTGCGGCTGCGACCATCTATTTTTCTTACAAGGGTTGATTCTGCTTTGAAGAGGCGCATTGTTTTACTTGGCCCCCCGGCCTCTGGCAAAGGAACGCAGGCGCACCTGCTTTCCGTGAAGTTTGACATTCCTACCGCCTCTACCGGTGCCATGTTGCGTCGTGAAATTGCTCAAGGCACGCCTGTCGGCCGAGAAGCAGCGAAGTTGACCTCAAGCGGCGCTTTTGTTCCTGATGAAGTAGTATTACACATTGTTTCTGGCTGGCTGGATGCACATAACGACGGTTTTTTGCTGGATGGGTTTCCGCGCACCGTGAGTCAGGCTGAAGCGCTTCATAGAGACCTTGAAGCTCGTAAACGTCCTCTCGACGTTGCTTTTCTTTTTGATCTTCCGGAATCGGAAATTCGCAATCGTGTTTTACATCGCCTTACCTGCGATGCCTGTGGCTCGACTTTTGGCGAGCAGCTTCATGGTGTTCGTGAAGGAGTGCCATGTCCCTATTGCGGAGGTGTATTGACGCACCGCAAGGATGATGATGAAAAAACGTTGAATAATCGGCTCGCGATCTATCGAGAGAAGACGCTTCCCATTGTGGATTTTTATAAGAAAAACGGATTGCTCTCTTCCTATGATGCGACGCAATCTCCTGAGGCATTATTTGAGAAACTTTGCGGTGTTTTAAACGGAGGAAGACAATGAGCCTGATTCCGATCAAGTCTCCTCGTGAGATCGACAAAATGCGAGTTGCCTGTGGGAAGGCTGCTGAAGTGCTTGCCAAGCTTGAGGGACTAGTCGAGCCAGGTGTTACGACGGGTGAAATCGATGCGGCCGCCGCGCGATTTATGAAAGAAGCGGGATGCAAAAGTGCATTTCTTGGCTATCGCAAATTCCCGGGACATATTTGCATTTCCCTCAATGAGG
>JBDTJR010000069.1:0-3992 GCA_039935735.1 Chthoniobacterales bacterium
CTCTTTATAATCATTACGGTGGTTCCGACTGAACTTGCATTGAAAACCTCAATGACGTCGCTTGAGCGCATACGAATACACCCATAACTGGCGGGACGGCCAAGGTGGCGCTCGTCGACGGTGCCATGAATATAGATTCCACGCTCACGGGCATTAAGATTTTCCGATCCCATTCCCTCAAGCCAGAGGATGCGTGTGACAATCGGATCTCTACCCGGTGCGTTGGGCTTAAGAATTTCACCCGTGGGATTACGGTGTCTGATCACTGCACCCGGATGAAGGTTTTCTCCGAGTTTGTCGCATACACGCAACTGACCGGTGGGCGTCCGATAGGTTCCAAACGAATCCCCAACGCCGAATTTCGAAGTCGAGACGGGAAATTTTTTAACAACGATTCCGTTTTGAATCACCACGAGTTTTTGATCGGCGATGCTGATAAGAATCTGCGTCTCGGGTGTTGCCCGTAATGGCTCCTCCTGTTGTGCGGCGAGGAGATCGCTAACTGCAACGACGAAAAGAAAAAGAAGCATGGCAAAACGCCGGAAAGAAACTCCAATGCGTTTAGGCATGACGGTAGCGATGACTGGTATTGGTGAAGGCAAAGACATTTTCGAAAAGAGTAAGATAATGCAGAAAATGGAAATTGCAAATGAGTGCCTTTCTTCATCTCGACATCGGCACTTTTACTCTGTAGGATGCCGTGAGATGACCCCCTTGATAGGTGAATTTATCGGCACCCTCCTGCTGGTTTTGCTGGGTGATGGAGTAGTGGCAAATGTTCTATTGAATAAGTCCAAAGGTCAGGGCGGCGGCTGGATGGTAATCACTACCGGATGGGCTTTCGCAGTTTTTGTCGGCGTGTATGTCGTCGCAGTCTATAGCGGTGCACATGTGAATCCGGCGGTCTCCATCGGACTTGCTACGGCGGGTTTATTTAAATGGTCACTGGTTCCCGGCTATATCGCCGCACAGATGGCGGGAGGATTTACAGGAGCCGTTCTTGTGTGGCTCATGTATCTGCCTCACTGGAAAGAAACACCGGATGGTGAACTCAAGCGAGCCGTCTTCTGCACAGCTCCAGCAATTCGTTGCACTCCCTCAAACTTTCTCTCCGAACTCATTGCGACCTTCGTCCTGATGTTTGGAATTTTCATGATCAAGGGCGCCTTCGAAAAGGTCCCCAGCAGCGCGGCGATTCCTATCGATCTCGGAGCGTTAGGCGCACTCCCTGTGGCCATCCTCGTGTGGGCAATCGGATTGTCTCTCGGAGGCCCCACAGGTTACGCAATTAATCCCGCTCGCGATTTTGCACCGCGCGTCGCGCATTTTGTTTTACCGATTTCCGGAAAAACGCACAGCGACTGGGGATACTCATGGATTCCGGTTATCGCTCCAATCATAGGCGCCGCACTCGCCGCCTTCACCTACAACGTAATGGGAAAACCTTAATATTATGCCTTACCTCCTCTCAATCGATCAGGGAACCACCAGTTCACGGGCCATTGTTTACGATGAAACAGGGCGCACTCGTGCTACTGCACAAAAAGAATTCACCCAGCATTTTCCAAAATCGGGTTGGGTCGAGCACGATGCTATGGAGATTTGGGAGTCGGTATTGGAAACCTGTAAGAAGGCTCTTAGCGAAGCGAAGGTTTCTGCTTCCGATATTTCTGCAATCGGAATTACGAACCAGCGCGAAACCGTCGTAGTCTGGGATCGTGAGAAAGGTAAGCCGATCCAGAATGCCATCGTCTGGCAGGATCGTCGCACTGGCGAATTCATGGACAATCTTCGCGAGGCTGGCCATGAAGCTCTCATTCGTAAGAAGACCGGACTGCTTCTGGATCCTTATTTTTCCGCGAGCAAGATTTCATGGATTCTCGATCATGTCCCAGGCTCCAGGGAAAAGGCTGCCGCTGGCAAGCTTTGCGCAGGCACTATCGACGCATGGCTTGTTTATAAACTCACGAATGGCAAGGCATTCATTACTGATGTAACGAATGCCTCTCGCACGTTGCTCATGGATATCAACAGCGGGCAGTGGGACGACGACCTTTTGGGGCTTTTTAAAATTCCAAAAAGCATGCTCGCCGAAATCGTGCCCTGCAGCGGGAAGCTTGCCATGGCGGACGCAGAGCACTTTGGAGCGAAAATTCCGATTTGTGGCATTGTAGGGGACCAGCAATCCGCGCTCTTTGGCCAGCTCTGCACGGAACCAGGGCTCGTCAAATGCACTTATGGCACGGGATGCTTCATGCTGATGACCCTTGGCGAAACTCCCGTGCAAAGTGAGCATCGCCTCTTGACAACCGTGGCATGGAAAATCGGCGACCTGCCAATGCACTATGCACTCGAAGGTAGTGTTTTTGTCGGCGGGGCTGCTATTCAATGGTTGCGCGATGGATTGAAAATCATTCGTAATGCAGCGGAGGTCAATGAACTGGCGATGCAGGTTCCTGATTCGGGCGGCGTCGTTCTGGTTCCCGCATTCACCGGTCTGGGCGCGCCTTATTGGGATCCTACCGCACGTGGTACTTTACTGGGAATTAACCGTGGGACGACCGCCGCGCATATAGCCCGGGCAACCCTGGAAGGTATTGCATGCCAGGTGACCGATCTTCTGACCGCCATGCAGGCCGACTCCAGTCGTCCTATTTCAACAATGCGCGTCGATGGCGGCGCCTGTGCCAGCGATCTTCTCATGCAGATGCAGGCCGATCTTTTAAATGCGGAAGTGGAGCGTCCGAAAAATGTTGAAACCACCGCTTTAGGTGCGACCTTCATGGCAGGCATCGGCGCTGGAATCTGGGATGTTTCGCATCTTCAAAAGATGCGTGCGGTGGAGCGAACCTTCAAACCTGCAATTACCATCAAAGAACGTCGACTGCGCACAAAAATCTGGAACAAAGCCGTCAAACGCGCGCGGAACTGGGAAGCTTAGAAAATATTATTATGAATCGCGATACCATGTTGGGTCAGTTGGAGAATCCTGGAGTATGGGACGTCATTATCGTGGGTGGGGGAGCCACGGGGCTCGGGGTGGCAGTCGATGCACAAACGCGGGGATTGCGTACTCTTCTGCTCGAATCGCATGATTTCGCGAAGGGGACCTCCAGCCGCAGCACGAAGCTTGTCCATGGCGGTGTTCGTTATCTGGAGCAGGGTGACATTCCTCTCGTCCTTGAAGCCCTGCGGGAGCGGGGACTACTGCATCGCAATGCCCCCCATCTCGCACATCACCTTTCCTTTATCGTTCCGCGCTACAAATGGTGGGAAGGTCCGTTCTTTGGGATCGGTCTTAAAGTATATGATGCGCTCGCCGGAAAATTGAACCTGGAAAAGTCGCGCCTGCTTTCACGTGATGAAACGATCAAGCGAATTCCAAATATCGAAACCGAGCATCTGCTGGGTGGGGTTGAATATTTCGACGGCCAATTCGATGACGCACGCCTCGCGATCACGCTGGCACAGACCGCTGTGGATCACGGTGCTTGTATGCTAAACTACATGCGCGTCACCGGCCTTCAAAAAAAGGACGGCATGGTTTCTGGAGTGACTGCTATCGACGATGAAAGCGGTAAGAACTTCGTATTGAATTCCAAGGTTGTCATCAATGCTACCGGTATCTTCAGCGATTCTATTCGTGAGATGGATGATCCCACTGCTCCGAAAGCCGTTCAGCCGAGCCAGGGAGTACATCTCGTCTTTGATCGCAGCTTCCTTCCCGGAAATTCCGCCATCATGGTTCCTCATACTGATGACGGCCGTGTTCTCTTTGTAATTCCATGGCACGAGCATGTGCTGGTGGGTACCACCGATACGGCTATGCAGACGCCGGAAATCGAACCGCGTCCCTTGAAAGATGAGGTCGGATTTATTTTAAGAAATGCTTCCCGATACCTCGCACGCCATCCCTCGGAAAAAGATGTGCTCGCGGTTTTTGCCGGACAGCGTCCTCTCGTTCGTCCTCCGAATAAAGACGGCGGCGCGAC
>JBDTJR010000070.1:0-10982 GCA_039935735.1 Chthoniobacterales bacterium
CACAGAGAGCTTCTTGATTAATCAGCCGAAGAAGGGGTAAATAATTACATCACTCGAATTCTATTAATTAACTATTATGCCCAACTCCACGATCCAACCCTATCTTTTCTTCGGCGGCCGCTGCGAAGAAGCCCTCGAATTTTACGGCAAAGCACTCGGCGCAAAAGTCGAAATGCTCATGCGCTACAATGAAAGCCCCGAGCCCGCACCTCCAGGCATGCTTGCCGAGGGCTATGAAAACAAAGTCATGCACGCCACCTTCCAGATCGGTGAAAACACCCTCATGGCTTCCGATGGCTGCGGTCCTGGCGAAGGCTTCCATGGCTTTCACCTCTCGATTGCCGTCAAGACAAACGCCGAAGCCGAAAAAGCCTTCAATGCTCTCGCCGAAGGCGGTGAAGTCGATATGCCTCTCGCAAAAACCTTCTGGTCACCCTACTTCGGTATGCTCACCGACCGCTTCGGCCTCGGTTGGATGATAAGCGTCGTCCCTTAGTCCAGACATCTGGCCCCGGGATTGGAACAACCACCCCCGCAATCAGAGTCCTTGCTATTGGAGGACTTTGATTTCCAGGTTTTTACTCTTAACTCGCGCCTTATCGAAATAGTAATAAATCGTAATGCTATTTACTCCCACATGTAGGATGGCGGGGGGTGATGATTCGTCAGAATTTTTAAGCATATCAGGAAGTTGCTTTCCGATACTGCGAAAATTTTTCAGGTCGAGAGAAAAAATATACTCCTTACCAGGCGGCATATAGGAGGATTTCGCGTCGCTAGCGCCCCTTGGTGCATAATACTCCCCATTCAGTTCGACGATACACTGTTGATCACTCTGATAGATGCCATTGATATTTGCATTACTGCGGTTTGCGATCATCACGAGTATTTCCGGAGTTCCAATCGCCCCTAAGGTAGGCGTCTCAGTACCAAGGCAAAGACTCATCCCGTTCACGGGCTCACTCCAAGCCATAGCCGCAGGCTGCCCAAAGATAGGGAAATCATCCGTACGGAACGGTGCGGCAGGCAGCCCCGCGCTGTTGTAAAGATTCACGGTGGGATTCGCGACCCATGCGTAGCGCACTGCGATGGGCGCAGGAACCTTATCCGACCACACGATCACGCTGTCGCCTTGGACTTTTGCATCTGCCCAAAACCATTTTTTGTCCGCACCGCAAAGTGCAAATCCTTCAAGCTCGCCATTCGGGCTGTTGCGCACAAGCGGCGCCGTCACCGGCACTTCCGGCAGACGATTCATAAAATACGTCGCGGGCAGTGGCTTTGCGACGAGACCCTCCGCATGTGAGAACTTTACCTTCGCAACACCGTTTTCAAATTTCGCGGATTCATACACCGGTCCCGATGTCGGCACGTTTTTTCCGTAATCATTCGCCAATGCCAACGCAGCAAGCCGCTCGCCAGCCTCCTTCTTATCCGGCGGGTGAATGTTTCCCGCATCTCCCAGATCGACGAGCACCGCAACGGCGGTTTTCGGAAGACGCAGCGTCTGCCATTGCGAATCCCGCATTACGACCCATCCTTCGGCGCTAAACCCTCCACTGCCGGGTTGCGGCGATGTTGCTTTTGCAAAGTATGCGGGAAGCTGACAGAGATAAAATGGCAGATCACCACGCCCCCATTGCTTGCGCCAGCCCTCGATCATCGCCGGTAGCAGTATCCGGTAATCATAGGCATTCACGATATTTGACTCGCCCTGATACCATAGCATCCCGCGGATCGCGTAGTTTGTAATCGGCGAAATCATCGCATTATACATGCAGCCATCCAACCCGCCCACGGCTATCGACGCCACTGGCAGCTTCGGCACCGCCGCAAGCTGCTCCGGTGTCAGCGCAGGCAGCACGTACTCCACATGTGCGTCCCAATTCCCCGTGATCGTCCTGCCGGGAAATGCGATTCCCCTTGGAAAGGCAAGTGGCCTGCCCGGAGCGAAGAGGCGAATCGCCAGCGTATTCTTCCCCTCTTTCATGGCTGATGCGGGGATAATCGTATACGATCCCTCAGTACCGGGCTGAGTCTCCGCAGTCATTTGCTTTATTAGTTTCCCGTTCCAGTAAATACTCTCAAATCCCTCAAAGGCCGCCAGGCTCAATCCCGATCCCGTCTTCGCGATCTCCGGCGATATTTCAATATCCTTCCGCAGCCAGATCGCTCCGTTTGTGGGCAAGCCCGGCGCAGTAGTCAGGCCTATATTGACGGGAATCCATCCCTCAGCCGGAAGCGGATCTTCCGCGAATGCCTTGACGTCTCCCATCGAATGATCTTCACGCCCTACCTTCTTCAGCCATTCCGGATATGCCTTTTTATACGCCTCAAAAATCGCGGGATAATCCTTGCGATATTGCAGCGCGGCATCGTTTTCCGCTTTGAGAATCGGCGTCTTCTCAATCGTCTCTGCTGGCATCCATGGCTCGATCCGCGACCCGCTGTAGGCGCTCATGATAATGCCGACTGGCGCTTGTAACTCTTTGTTCAGCACCTTTGCGAAATAATATGATACCGCCGAAAACGAAAGCGATACTTTCGGCTCGGCGGGACGCCACTGTCCGGAAAACTCATCCAGCGGGGTCTCGCTCATACGGTTCCCCACATTGAATTCACGGATCATCGGATTCGTCGAAGCCGCTACCACCGCCTTTCCATTCAATGAATGCTGCAGCATCGCCGCCATGTTCGACTGTCCGCCAGCAAGCCACACCTCACCTACCACGACATCTGAAATCGTCAGCGTATTCTTTCCCTGCACCGTCATCATGAATGGCCCTTGGGCAAAATCTTTCAGATTCAACTCCAACTTCCATTTGCCATCCGTACCCGCAGTGGCCTTTGCCGTCGCCTTATCAAGTGTCACTGTTACCTCTTCACCCGGAGCCGCCATTCCCCAGACAGGCACCTTATCCGATTTCAAAAGCACCATGTGATCCGAAATAATCGCCGGAAGCCGCACGTCGGCGATGGAAATGTCTATAGAAATCAATAAAAGACAAAAAACCGCCCCGAAAAGGAATTTCTTCATTCGACAGGTGTATTCAAAAAAACACAATCGTCAAGAACGCGCCTCAATTCCCTCTATAGAGCATTTAAATTGAGGCGCTGGATGATCAACGTCGGCCTAATAATCATCCGTACGGAACGGCGCAGCAGGGAGACCCGCGCCATTGTAAAGATTCACCGTCGGATTTGCCAACCATGCGTAGCGTACAGCGACTGGTACGGGAACTTTGTCCGACCACACGACCACGCTGTCGCCCTCGATTTTCGCGTCGGCCCAGAACCATTTTTTATCCGCACCGCAAAGCGCAAATCCTTCAAGCTCGCCATTCGGACCGTTGCGCACCAGAGGCGCAGTTTTTGGCACCTTGGGTAAACGGCTCACAACATAGGTCGCAGGTAGCGGCTTCGCGACGAGACCTTGCGCATGGGAAAACTTCACTTTCGCGATACCGTTCTCAAATTTCACCGACTCATACACCGGTCCCGATGATTCCACTTTTTTCCCGTAATCATTCGCCAGTGCCAGCGCGGCAAGTCGATCACCCGCTTCCTTCTTATCCATGGGATGAAGATTTTCACCCTCGCCCAGGTCGATCATCACCGCCATGCCCGTCTTCGGCACGCGCTGCGACTCCGCCTGCGATTCTCTGACGATCGTCCATGCATAGGCAGCCGGATTCTTATCCTCCCAAGCCACGGATGTTTTCGGATAATAAGCGGGAAGTTGACAGAAATAAAATGGTAGATCCCCGCGCCCCCACTGCTTGCGCCAGCCTTCGATCAAGGCAGGAAGCAATATCCGGTAATCACGGGCATTGATAAGATTTGACTCGCCCTGATACCAAATCATCCCCCGGATCGCATAATTTGTGATCGGCCAGAGCATCGCATTATAGATATTACCCCTCAGTCCATTCACGGGCACTGGCGGTGCTGGAAGCTTTGGCATCGCGGCGAGCTGCTCGGGTGTCAGCGCTGGCAGAGTATACTCCGTACGCGCTTCCCAGTCTCCCGTGAATCCTATACCGGGATAGAAGACTTGATTTGGAAAACCAATCGGCTTTCCTGGAGCAAAGAGACGGATCGCGAGCGTATTCTTCCCCTCCTTCATAACGTCAGCAGGAATTGTCGTGACTGATTCCGATCTGCCAGGATGATTCTCCACCGTCGTCTGCTTTACGAGTTTTCCATTCCAGTAAATACTCGAAAATCCCTCAAAGCCTCTCATGGTCAACTCTGTTCCTGCCTTCGCGACACTCGGTGAAATTTGAATATCTTTCCGCAGCCACACCACACCGTTTGTGGGAAACGCCGGTGAGACAAGAGTTCCTACGGGGACCACGGTCCATCCTTCAACAGGAATCGGGTCTTCCGCGAATGCCTTGACGTCTCCCACTGGATGGTCTTCGCGTCCCGTCTGTTTCTGCCACGCAGCATAATCTTTTTTATACGCCGCAAAAGGTGCGGGATAATCCTTGCGATATTGCAGCGCCGCATCGTTTGCGGTTTTGAGAATAGGCGTTTTCTCAATCGTCTCTGGAGACATCCATGACTCAATCGCCGACCCACCGTAGCTGTCAGCGACAATGCCGACAGGCACTTTCAATTCGGTGTTCAATGCTTTCCCGAAGTAATACCCCACCGCGGAGAAAAAAGTCCTCCCCACAGAATCGGCGAGACGCCATTGCCCGGCAAACTCATCCACCGGAGTTTCACTCGTGCCGCCTCTCATTTCGAATAGACGGAGCATCGGATTTGCCGGAGCCGCGACCTCTGCCAGTCCACCTATCGAGTACTGCACCTGCGCCGACATGTTTGACTGTCCGCTCGCAAGCCACACTTCGCCCACTACCACATCCGAAATCTTCAGCGTATTTTTTCCCTGCACCGTCATCGTGAATGGCCCCTGCGCGAAATCCTTCAGATTCAGTTCCAGCTTCCATTTGCCATCCGCTCCTGTAGTGGCCTTAGCCGTCGCCTTGTCGAGCGTCACCGTCACCTCTTCCCCCGGAGCCGCCATTCCCCAGATAGGCACCTTCTCCGATTTCAAAAGCACCATGTGATCTGAAATAATCCCCGGCAGGCGCACATCCGCAGAAGCAATGTCTGGAGAAATCAATAAAAGACAAAAAACCGTCCCAAAAAGGAATTTCTTCATCCGACAGGTGTAGTCGAAAAACCGCTATCGTCAAGAACACCTATAAATGACTTCTATAGAGTATTTAAAGCTAAAACACCCTCGTGGCAGACATCTCAGATTACTCTAGGGACGGGGGAAATCATCCGTACGAAACGGCGCAGCAGGGAGCCCCGCACCGTTATAAAGATTCACCGTCGGATTCGCCGACCATGCGTAACGCACAGCGACTGGCGCGGGAACTTTATCCGACCACACGACCACGCTGTCACCCTGGACTTTCGCGTCGGCCCAGAACCATTGCTTGTCTTCACCGCAAAGCGCAAATCCTTCCAACTCGCCATTCGGACCATTGCGCACCAGCGGCGCAGTCACCGGTACCTTCGGCATGCGGTTCACAACATACGTCGCACCAAGTGGCTTCGCGACGAGACCTTCTGCATGCAAAAACTTCACCTTCGCAACACCCTTTTCAAATTTCACTGAGTCATACACCGGTCCCGATGCCTCCACTTTTTTCCCATAGTCATTCGCCAGCGCCAGCGCGGCAAGCCGCTCGCCCGCTTCCCTTTTATCCAGAGGATGAAGATTTTCAGCCTCGCCCAGATCGATTAGCACCGCCATGCCCGTCTTTGGCACGCGAAGCGACTTCGACTGCGATTCCCTCACGGTCGTCCACATATAGATATCCGGCACCGGCAATGCTGTTTTTGCATAGTAAGTGGGAAGCTGGCAGAAATAAAATGGCAGATCACCGCGCCCCCATTGCTTGCGCCAGCCCTCGATCATCGCGGGAAGCAATACCCGGTAATCATAGGCATTCGCAGCATTTGACTCGCCCTGATACCACACCATCCCACGAATCGCATAATTTGTGAGCGGCCAGATCATCGAATTATAGATATTACCGCTTAGTCCATCCACCGGCACTGGAGGATCGGGAAGCTTCGGCATCGCGGTCAGCTGTTCCGATGTCAGCGCAGGCAGTGTATACTCCGTATGCACTGCCCAATCTCCCGTGAATCCTTTACCGGGATAGGAGCCGGCACTTGGAAAAGCCAGTGGCTTACCCGGAGCAAAGAGACGAATCGCAAGCGTATTTTTTCCTTCCTTCATAAGGTCGGCAGGAATCGTCGTGACCGATCCCGAGGTGCCGGGATGATTCTCTATAGTCGTCTGCTTTATCAGTTTTCCATTCCAGTAAATACTCGGAAATCCCTCGAAAACTCCCAGGGTTAATGTCGTTCCCGTTTTCGCAATATCCGGTGGAACTTCAATATCTTTTCGCAACCAGACCGCGCCGTTTATGGGAAACCCTGGCGAGACAAGAGTCCCTATGGGTACCACGGTCCATCCCTCAGCGGGAAGCGGGTCTTCTGCAAATGTCTTGACGTCGCCCACTGGATGATCTTCACGCCCGGTCTGCTTCAGCCACGCCGCATAATCTTTTTTATACGCCGCAAAAGGCGCGGGATAATCCTTGCGATATTGCAGTGCCGCTTCGTTTGCGGTTTTGAGAATAGGCGTTTTCTCAATCGTCTCTGGAGACACCCAGGACTCAATCCGCGTCCCGCCGTAGGAGCTGTTGATAATACCAACAGGGGCATTTAGTTCGGTGTTCAATACTTTTGCGAAATAATACCCCACTGCGGAGAAAGAATTCTTATAACCGGGCTCGGCGAGACGCCATGCCCCTGCAAACTCATCCACCGCAGTTTCACTCGTCCCGCTTCTCATATAGAACTGACGGATCATCGGATTCGTCGGCGCCTTGACCGCATCCTCCCCGCCCACCGTGTATACGAGCATAAACGCCATGTTTGACTGCCCCCCGGCAAGCCACACCTCGCCTACCACCACATCCGAGATCGTCAGTGTATTCTTCCCCTGCACCGTCATCGTGAATGGCCCCTGCGCGAAATCCTTCAGGTTCAGCGCCAGCTTCCATTTACCATCCGCACCGGCAGTGGCCTTTGCCGTCGCCTTGTCGAGCGTCACCGTCACCTCTTCCCCTGGAGCGGCCATTCCCCAGATCGGCACCTTCTCCGATTTCAGTAACACCATGTGATCTGAAATGATCCCCGGCAGGCGCACATCCGCAGACGCAATGTCAGAAGAAAGAGATAGAAGACAAAAAACAGCCCCGAAAAGGAATTTCTTCATCCGACAGGTGTAGTCGAAAAACCGCTATCGTCAAGAACACCCATAAATCACTCTATAGAGTATCTTAAAGGGACTTCGGCTGTGTGGGAACCGCGAAGTCATCCGTGCGAAATGGCACGGCAGGCAGTCCCGCGCTGTTGTAAAGATTTACCGTCGGGTTTTCGACCCATGCATAGCGGACTGCGATGGGTGTGGGCACTTTATCCGACCATACGATTACGCTATCGCCTTCGACTTTCGCATCAGCCCAGTACCATTTTTTATCCTCACCACAGAGCGCAAAGCCTTCTAGCTCGCCATTCGGGCTATTACGCACGAGTGGTGCTGTCGCCGGTGGGACTGCTGCCTCGGCGACCGAGTACGTGGCAGGCAATGGCCTGGCGACTAGCCCCTCAGCGTGGGAAAATTTAACACGTGCGATGCCTTTCTCAAACTTCGACGATTCGTAAACAGGACCGGACGTTGGAACTTTTTTGCCATAATCATTCGCAAGGGCAAGCACAGCCAACCGATCACCGACCGGTTTTTTATTCGGCGGGTGAATATCGTTGGAGTCACCCAGATCGATCAGCACCGCTTCTCCGGTTTTCGGAACCTGAAGCGTCTTCGTTTGCGATTCACGCAATACGGTCCACCCCTCCGCATCCGGATCAGGCGAATCCGTTTTTACACGGAAGGCCGGAAGCTGACAGAAGTAAAACGGCAGATCGCCACGTCCCCACTGCGCACGCCAGTCCGTGATCAACGCGGGAAACAAAGTTCGATACGCATAGGCATAGGAGATATTATATTCACCCTGGTACCATAGCATGCCGCGAATCGCATAGTTTTTGAGGGGATGGATCATTGCATTATACCGGCCGCCGGGCAGAAATCCGGCGGGTACTGGCAGATCAGGAAGTTTCGGCATGGAGGCGAGTTGCTCCGCCGCCAGCATAGGAAGGACATACTCCACCTTTGCCGACCAGTTTCCGAGAATCTGCTTAAAACAGACAAGATAACGGGTTAACTCAAGCGGCATGCCAGGAGCAAAGATGCGAATCGCGAATGTGTTTTTTCCCGCTTTCACATACTCGCCTGGGATGACGGTATATCCCAGTTCCAAGGTGCCGGGATTATTCTCCGGCGTCACTTGCTTTATAAGTTTTCCGTTCCAGTAAACGCTCTGAAATCCTTCTACCGGCCCCAATGTTAGTCCGACTGCCTTGCCTGCCACCGTATCAGGAATGTCGATTTCCTTTCGCAGCCAGACCACTCCATTTGCGGGAAGCTTATCCGCCTTTATCGTGCCGACAGGGATCGACAGCCATCCCTCGGCGGGAATCGGGTCTTCCGCAAAAGTCTTGACGTCTCCCGGCGGATGATCCTCGCGTCCGGTCTGCTTCATCCATGCGGGATAATTTTTCTTATAGGCTTCAAACAGGCCGGGATAATCCTTCCGATATTGCAGGGCCGTATCCACTCTTTTGGCGACAACCGGCAGCTTTTGGATGCATTCCGGGCTCATCCACACTTCAATCTCAGTCCCGCCGACATTGGCGTTGATAATACCGACAGGGACTTTCAATTCATTGTTCAGGCGCTTGGCGAAATAATACGCCACTGCGGAAAATGTGCCCGAACCTGAGGGATCTGAAGGAACCCATTTCCCCGCAACCTCAGCCGCCGGTGTGTCGGCGCCGATACGTACCGCCTGGAATTCCCGGATCAGGGGATTTGTCGAAGCGGCGACTTCGGCCGCCCCGTCTAACGATTGTAAAAGAGTGAAAGCCATATTTGACTGTCCCCCGGCAAGCCACACCTCGCCCACCAGCACATCTGAAATCGTCAGCGTATTTTTTCCCTGCACCGTCATCGTGAACGGTCCCTGCGCGGAATTCTTCAGGTTCAGATCCAGCTTCCACTTGCCGTCTGAGCCCGCCGTCGTCTTCCCCGTCGCCTTGTCGAGCGTCACCGTCACTTCCTCGCCCGGCGCTGCCGTTCCCCAGATCGTTGCCCGCTCCGATTTCAACAGCACCATGTGATCCGAAATGATCGCCGGCAGCTTCACATCCGCGGAAGCTATGTCTATAGAAACGAATAAAAGACAAGAAACCATCCCGAAAAAGAATTTCTTCATCCGGCAGATGTATTCCAAAAAACCGAAGCGTCAAGATCGACCCGTTTAAATGTTCACGCAATCTGAGTATAAGCACTCCCCTTAAAGTCGGATAGTTTCTCTGTATCAACAGGTCACCCATCTCCCATTTTCCAATGTTTCTGCAGGTGGAAAATTATTTCTGGTTAAGAAATCGTAAATTGCCTGCCGGGAAGTCTCGCTCGGACGAAAAGTAAGCCATACGTGCTGAAGCCAAACGCGTTTAGAACTAATCCCGATCGCATCCAATCCCGGAATTTCGCGCAGCAACTTCGCCACTTTCTGTGCTGCCGCAGGCGATTCGATAGCCGGAATGAGGACTTCAAGTTCCTCCTGCACGAGTGCTGGAGTTTCCTGTTTCATACACTCTAAGATCGCGATAAAAACCCTCCGCGGTCTTATCGCACCAGAGTCTAATTAGAAACTATCTCCTCCGCCCCGCGAGTGCCAAAACCAGAAGTATAATTACCACCAGTCCGAGTCCGCCGCTGGGATAGTAGCCCCAGCCTGCGCTGTAGGGCCACGTTGGCAATGCCCCGAGAAGGAGCAGGATCAAGAGAACTAATAATACGGGTCTCATAGTAAGGAGTATTTTTGTTACGGTTAATATCCGATCTAACCGAGTTCGCGCCTCCCTAACCCGTCGCGGGTATCATGGTGAATTTTTAATCTATTAATTGATAACGGATTAACCGCCACCCCTATTCCTTTACCCAGTAATCCAGTGTCGGATAAAGCCGTAGATTAGGCCTTTTTTCCCAAAAAATACTTGTAATACCCCTCTTTAGCGCCTAATAAACACGTGTTTAGTTGAATTATATCCATGAGTGCCACCCCCATCACCCAGGCCGAAATCGCACGCCGCGTTGGCGTTTCGCGCACCATGGTGGCTTTTGCCCTGAATGACCGCCTGCACACCCGAATGAGTGCGGAGACGCGCAATCGCATTCTAAAGATGGTGAACGAATCGGGATATCGTCCCCATCGTCAGGCCCAGCTCTTGCGCAAGGTGAAGAGCGCCGTCATCGGGATCATCAAGACCCCCGGTTACATGGAGGCACCAGTGGATCGTGCTTTCGCCATGGCTAATGAAATTCACCGCCTCGGCTACCGCCCTTTAAACAGTGACCTGCTCGGCGAGCATGGAATGCGCATGGCATGCGACGCCATGATTGATGAGCGCGTCGAAGGTGTCATCTACGACGGCCCTGTTGCAACGACCCACCGCATCCAGCTTCAGCGTCTTCAAGATGCAGGCATTCCCCTTCTTACTTTTTGCGGTGACCGCATTCCCGGCGTCCCCTACGTGGCACAGGATATTCAGGGCGGCATGAAAGAACTCACGCAGCACCTGCTCCGCATCGGACATCGCAAACCGATATTGATTATCCGCGATGTCATGATGATCGCCGACAGCTATCAGGACCTCACCATGCAGGCCCGTATTGACGGCTATCAGGAAGCCATCTCCGAAGCCGGACTCCCGCCGGGCGAAGTCTTCTACCAGCCCAACGTCGAGGGAGTGGACGA
>JBDTJR010000071.1:0-10260 GCA_039935735.1 Chthoniobacterales bacterium
GGAAAAGGAGCGTTATTTATTTTATCGTGGTGCTGCAAATCTCGAAGCTCCGCTGAGGGTAGTGCGAGAAGACAAGGATCTGGTCATCCAAACGAATGAACCCCCGTCGCCCAAAACTCCACAGAAGGCATGGCTCGCCGATTTAAAACCCAATGGCATCGCTGCATTTCGAGAAGTGACCTTAAATCCTTCCGAAACGAATGTACTGGCACGGACGTCTGGCATCTTTGAAGAGTCGGAATATACGATTGAAAACGAAAAGGCGCTACGCTCGCGACTTTATGAAGCGTTGGTAGCAGACGGGTTATTTCCCAAAGAAGCGACCGCAATGCTGAAGACCTGGGAGCTCTCCTATTTTCAAAGCCCCGGAGTAAGATTGTTTTATCTCGTTCCCCGCGAATGGACTGAAAAGCATTTACCGATGTATGTCTCCGTGGATGCAGAAATCACGCGCGTCATGATCGGACGCATCGAAATCGTGACGCCCTACCAGAAAAATCTGCTGAGTATTCTGGCTAATTACCCTACTCCCTTTGATCCGAGAAAACCCCCTGCGGAATATTATCGGCTAGGACGTTTTGCAAATGCCCTGATTCTGGATCAGATGCAAAATCAGTCGCCGGGAAAGCTTGCGGAGTTCGCAAAGGTCTTTCCTTTCGTTAAAATGGGGCGCAACCAATGAATTTCAGCATGGTGTAAGTCACGATGTTGACAGGTCTCTGTGGATGGAGTTTCCTGCAAGGGCATATGGCTGAGACTACTCCACTACTGACGGGGACGGGACTGAATCGTTCATTCCGTATTGGAGCACGGGAGGTGAATGTGCTGCGCGGGATTGATTTCACGCTTATCGAAGGGGAATCCGTTTTTCTTTATGGAGCTTCGGGTGCAGGGAAAACGACGCTTCTTTATACGCTCGCCGGACTGGAAAAGCCCGAGGCAGGGAAAGTGAAGTTTCGCGGTACTTCGCTTTATGATTTATCGATGGGGAAGCAGGCGGAGATGCGCAACAAATACATGGGTTTCGTTTTTCAAAGTTACTTCCTGCTTCCTGAGTTGACGGCGCTCGAAAATGTGATGCTGCCGTGCATGATCAGTGGAAAAGACGGTAAGGGCCGAGCGGAGTCGCTACTCGCGCGCGTGGGACTTGGCGAACGTTTACATCATCTTCCTGCGGAATTAAGCGGTGGAGAGCAACAGCGTGTCGCGATTGCCCGTTCACTGGTCAATGACCCCGTATTGCTTTTCGCGGATGAGCCAACAGGGAATCTTGATTCGAAAACGGGCTCACAAATTGTCGAACTTCTCCTGGGCATGGTGCGCGAGGAAAAACGCACTTTGCTTGTGGTAACGCACGATCAAAATCTGGCTGTGCTCGGCGACCGTGCTTCACGGATCGTGGATGGCAAAATGGAAGTAGAAGCCTAAAGCTTCCTAGCCGCCGAGATAGGCGCTCTTTACTTTGGGATCGTGCGCAAGCTCGGAAGAAATTCCTTCGAGAATAATCTGTCCCGTTTCGAGAACATACGCCCGGTCGCTGGTTTCCAGTGCAAGGTGCGCGTTTTGCTCCACGAGAAGAATAGTGAGTCCACGCTGCTTGCGAATCTCGAGGAGTTTTTCAAAAATGGTCTGCACGAGAATGGGGGCGATTCCGAGTGAGGGTTCGTCAAGCATTAGAAATTTTGAACCACTCATGAGTGCGCGACCGATTGCCAGCATTTGCTGCTCACCGCCGGAGAGTGTACCGGCGAGCTGCGTAAGTCGCTCCTCGAGCCGCGGAAAAATTGAAAATACATATTTCCTGTCGCTGCGGATCTCGTCATTACCCCTTCTGCGATAAGCTCCCATCGCGAGATTTTCATCCACGGTCAGATTCGTAAAAATCATCCTTCCCTCGGGAACATGAGCGATGCCGTGCTCCACAACGCGGAAAGCGGGAAGATTCGCGATGAATTCGCCCTTATAAAGGATACTGCCGGAAGCCACAGGAATGAGACCAGAAATCGCACGCAAGAGCGTGGATTTTCCTGCGCCATTCGCTCCGATGAGAGCAACAATCTCACCCTCGCGGACATTCAGTGAAATTCCATGCAACGCTTCGATCGTGCCATAGCGGACGTGAAGATTTTCGACTTTCAAATCCGAGTTCGCGGTCATGATGTTTTTGCCCTCCCGAGATAGGCGTTAATGACACGGTCATCGCTGCGAATTTGATCCGGCGTGCCTTCCGTAAGAAGACGCCCCTGATCAAGGACGAGAATGCGATGACAGACCCCCATGACGACCTTCATGTCGTGCTCGACCAGGAGCACTGCGATTTTAAATTCCTTCTGCACGAAGCGAATGAGTTCCATGAGGCGAACTTTTTCCGTGGCGTTCATTCCCGCAGCAGGTTCGTCCAGCAACAGCAGCTTCGGATGCGTGGCAAGCGCGCGTGCGATTTCCAAACGACGACGGTCACCATAGGAAAGCGTTCCGCAGGTGGCGTCTCGTAAGTCGTGGAGATCAAAAATTTCCAAAAGCCGATTCGCCTCTACGCGAACCTCCTCCTCCTCCTCCTGAAACTTCGGCCCGCGCGTCAACGCGTGCACGATGCCATACTTAAGATTCAGGTTAAATGCGGCGCGTACATTTTCGAAAACACTGAGTGATGAAAAGAGGCGGATGTTTTGAAAGGTACGCGCAATGCCGCGCGCGGTAATTTTATAAGGCCGCTGCCCATTGCATCGCTTCCCCATGAACTTCACTTCTCCGCCGGTGGGGCGATAAACCCCGGTGATGATATTGAAGAGCGATGTCTTTCCCGCGCCATTCGGGCCGATCAGGCCAACGAGCTCTTCAGGTTTCAATTGAAAGGTAACTCCCGATAGCGCCACAAGCCCGCCGAAGCGCAGAGAGCAATCTTCGAGCGTGAGCAGGTCTTCCGTCATGGCTGCGTGGGCTTTCGAAAGCGTACAAATTTAGAAAGTCCGCCAAGCAATCCCTGGGGACGCAGAATCATCAAAAGAATAAGTAGCAGCGCGTAAACAATGATGCGGTATTCCGCGAGATTGCGCAGCCACTCATTAAGAAAGGTGAGAAGTCCGGCTGCGCCCACGACGCCCGCCATCTGACCCATACCGCCAAGGATCACCATGACCACGACTTCGATGGACTGCATAAAGCCGAAGCGCTCCGGGCTGATAAATTGCACACAGTGCGCATAAAGTCCTCCGGCAACTCCTGCAAAAAAAGCGCCTATCACGAAAGCGACGACCTTGTATTTTGTGCTATTGATACCCATTGCCTCGGCAGCGATTTCGTCATCCCGAACAGCCAGAAACCCTCGACCATACGTGGAATTTATCAGCCCCCAAACCGCGTAAATCGTGATCGCTGCGACTGCAAATACCCAGAAAAGATTGGTATAAGCCGGGATACCCGTCATGCCTGCCGCTCCGCCAAGAACATTCGTATTCAGAAGCAGGACACGAATAATTTCCCCAAAACCTAGAGTGACGATGGCAAGATAGTCTCCATGCAGTCGCAATGAGGGCACCCCGACGAGCAATCCTGCGAGGGCAGCAACAAGACCGCCCAGAACCAAAGCTCCCAAAAAAACGATTTCCGTTCCGAAAGAAGTTCCGACAAATGCCGACAATGAAGTGATGAAGGGATGTGCATTCGTAGTAAGTAATGCGGAGGTATACGCACCCACCGCCATGAATGCGGCATGGCAAAGCGAAAACTGACCGGTGTAGCCAATGATGAGATTAAGGCTGACCGCGAGCGTGATATTAATGCCGACATATGTCAGCACCTGGATAAAGGAAGGATCAAGCTGATCGGAAAAAAAGGCCAAAACTCCCGCCGCGATCAATGTCGCTGCCAGAAAGCCAATGGCTGCATATTTTTTCAGTCCTTTCACCGCGTCTTTTTGGGCAACTCCTCTAAGGAATGCAATCTTTCCCTGAAGCGATGGGGATCAGTGCTTGTGAAGTTTAAGAACGGGAGCGCGTTCGGGACGCCAGGGATTTACCTGAAACCCCGCCTGCTCGATCTTGCGGGCCAGCTTGCGACAGAGCTTCGAAAGCCCTTCGACATCCAGCCCCAGATGACTGTCTCCGTAAGTGGAAAGATTCGTCACCGCGATCTCCAGAAGCCGAACAGCGGGATAGAGGCGCCGCCCATCTTTATGGTGATGCGGGCGATAATACTGCTTCTGCAAGTGAACAAAGACCCCGGCGACCTGAATAAGAGCCTTATAAAAGGCGTGATTGGCATCTTTTTGCTGAAGCCAGAGGTCTTCCAGGACATCATGGGCCTCATAATAGAGCTGGCGGTTAAAACAGTCGAAATAGCCCAGATAACGGGGGTCGTGGCGGGAGTCGGCATCGACTTCAAGCGTCTCGACAAATAATTTCAACCGTTGGCTTTTTTTCATGTTTGCGATTTGGGGAGAGTGAGTATTATCGATTCTTTGACTGAAAACTCAACGCATCACTATTAAACTGAGAAACTAATGACGCTGGATATTGCGGTTATTCTGGTGCTTGGGTTTATCTTTGCCTTCATCTCGGCTCTGGTTTCCGCCGTGGAAACGGCAATCGTGACGCTTGGGGAGAGCCAGCGCACCCGACTACGGGAAAGCTCAACCCGCATCGCAAAAATCCTGGATTCCTATAAAGAACACCCACGGCGGATTGAAAACGCGCTACTGCTGGTCAATACCCTGGCGAATCTGCCGCTCATCGTGCTGTGCCTGATGCTGCTGGTGCGCATTCCGCTGACGAATAATTTCTCGGAACTGGTTTCGGCGCTAATCGTCTTCGGGGCGGTCATTTTCTTCTGCGAGATCGTTCCAAAAATGGCCGCTCTGGCCTATCCCTACCGCATCGCACGCATAAGCCTGCCAATCACGCAAAGACTTGCGATCTGGATGGCTCCGGTCTGTATCAGCATTCAGCATTTTTGCGATCACCTCATTGGAAAGCTTGTCGGTGGCAGCCCCCGCCCCGCGTACCAGCTTTCAGACGAAGAACTGCAGACCTTAATTTCGCTCGCGCATGAAGAGGGAAACCTGCAACTCGGCGAGAGCGAGATGATCCGCGAGATCATGAATCTCGGCCGTGAGAACGTGAAGCACTGCATGACGCCGCGTGTGGATATTTTTTCCATAGCGGATGATCTGACTAATGAAGAAGTATCGGAATTATTACGCACGCAACGTTTTCGTCGCGTGCTTATACAGGGAGAATCACCCGACGATATTGTAGGGATTTTGGAAACGCGCCGATTTTTCCTGAGTCCCGGGCAACATTATAGCGAACTCGTCGATCCGCCTTCCTTCATTCCCGAAACAATGAATGCCCTCGGACTGCTGCGCAGTTTTTTAAGCCGCAAGCAGGCGCTCGCAATTCTTGTGGATGAATATGGCGGGATCGAGGGAATCGTGACGCTTTCCGACCTTGTGGAGGAAATCATGTCCAATGCGCTGCCCACCGAAGAGAATGAGCTCTACATTGAGAAACTGGGCGACGGGCGTATTCTTGTAAATGGAAGCGCACATCTGGACGATCTCGCTCCCATCATCGGGTTCAAGCCTGCCGCTGATGGCGTGGATACGATCGGCGGGCTTGTCATGAATCGCGTCGGTCATCTGCCGCGACAGGGAATGCGCCTGACATTACAAAACTGGGACATCGTTGTTCGGCGCACGACTCGCAAACGTATCAAGGAACTCGTGCTCGAGCCTCATGACGGCACTCCCAAAAATATTCAGGAGGAGCTGCTATGATTTGGATATTTATCGGTGCTTGCCTCGTGGTCTCTTTTATTTTTTCCGGGATCGAATCCGGAGTCCTCGCGGTAAATCGTGTGCGGTTGCGCCACCATGCGCGGACCGGGGATCAACCGGCGCAGCAACTGGAGGAAATGCTGCAACATCTCGAGCGCCTGATGATCAGCGTGGTGCTGGTCACCAATACGGCAAACATCCTGGCGGTCGCGCTGCTTTACCAGCAATTCGCAATAATTATTGGAGAGAAAGGCGCGATCATAGCGATTGTGGCATGCATTCCTCTTCTCGTTCTTGTCATGGAATTTTTGCCAAAGGCGGTTTTCCGGCGGTTTCCATACCGCGCGCTGGTGAATCTGGTGAAGATTCTGGGGCTCGTGCATCTGTTACTCAGGCCATTTATCGATTCGGGAGTATGGGTGCTTAAATTACTGAGTGGTGGCCAGACATGGAAGCCCGCCCGGCAGAATGTGACTTCCGGACAGGATATTCGCCGACAAATCAACCAGTCCGCGACACCTCTCGGTGCGACAGAAAAGCAGATGATCGACAATGTCCTCGAATTCCGAAAAGTGCGGATATCCGATGTCCTGATTCCCATGAAAGAGGTGGTGACGATCCTGCCGACGGCATCCCGGGAAGAACTGCTGGAATCGGCAAAAACGACCGATATCGAGCGATTTCCCATAATGACCGCCAATGGGGAAGTGCTGGGACTGGTGCAGCTCATGGATTTTATCACGAATGGCCACGAAGAACACACTCTGATCGCGGGAATGCGGCGTATCGTTTCCGTAGGAGAAAAAGAAACGGGGCTTTCCGTGCTGCAAAAACTCCGGGCTGCACGCCTCACGCTCGCACTGGTTGTTGCCGGAAATGGCAAGCCCGCAGGGATCGTGACTTCCGAAGATTTGATCCGCCGATTGCTCCTTGGGAAGGTTTAGAAAGCATGAAGAGCCTTTCAGAAGCACAAAATCGGCCTTTTATCGTTTTTTTGTTCACTTCGTCTTGCCTCGGTATCCTACATTTCTTTAATTCGTGGGATGTCCACTGAGTCCACAAGCGGGTATTCCCGAAAAAACCCTTTTCCAGCCAAGCTAACCGTTAATCGCAGAATCACGCTGGAGGGATCGGAGAAAGATACCCGGCACTTTGAAATCTGCCTTAAAGGTTCCGGGCTGCAATATGAAGTCGGCGATTCGCTCGGCATTTTCCCGTCGAATGATCCCGCACTGGTAGATTCTCTTCTCAAGACACTTGGATATGCCGGAACCGAAGAAGTTGCCGGAAATGCCGGAACGCCGATGCCGATTCGTCAGGCGCTGACTACGGACTACGTCATCACAGAACCTTCGAAGCAGCTTTTGCAGGCGATTTCGGAAAAAGATTCTTCCGGGGAATTTCTCAAAGACCTCATTGATCCTGCGGCGAAGACGAGCCTCGACCAATATGTCTGGGGACGCGATGTGCTTGATCCTCTTCTCGAATTTACCGCCGCGAAATTTACGCCGGAGGAATTTGTAAAAGTTCTGCGTAAACTCCAGCCACGTTTGTATTCGATCGCCTCTTCATTGAAGGCGTTTCCCGAGCAGGTGCATCTCACGGTGGCGTGTGTGCGCTATCAAAGCTACAATCGTGCGCGTGTCGGTGTTTGCTCCACTTTCCTTTCGGATCGCGTCGATGACAATACGCCCGTGCCGGTATTCAGCCACACGGCGAAGCATTTTCGCGTGCCAGAAAATACCGACACCCCGATGATCATGGTCGGACCTGGAACGGGAATCGCGCCTTTCCGCGCGTTTCTCCAGGAACGTAAAGCGACGGGAGCCAAGGGGAAGAACTGGCTGTTCTTCGGCGAGCAACGTTCGCAGAGTGACTTCTTTTATCGCGATGAATTTGAAGCCTTCCAGAAAGATGGAATCCTGAATCAGTTCGACACCGCATTTTCACGCGATCAGGGATTTAAGATTTACGTTCAGAATCGCCTCATCGAAAAAGGCGCGGACATCTGGAAATGGCTCGAAGAAGGCGCGAATTTCTATGTCTGCGGCGACGCGGCGCGCATGGCGAAGGATGTCGACACCGCACTCCATGAAGTCGTGGAAAAAGTCGGTGGTAGAACTCCTGAACAGGCGAAAGAATACATCGACGCCATGAAGAAAGAGAAGCGCTACCGGAAGGACGTTTATTAATTTTTGCTCCCACCAATCGTGAACTCGCCTTTTCGCAATATTCACATTCTTGGCATTTGCGGAACCGCGATGGGTGCAGTGGCGGCTGCCTTGAAAGACCGTGGCTTTGTGGTCACGGGCTCCGACGATAATGTGTACCCGCCGATGTCCACCTTCCTGGAATCGAAGGGGATTGTTTTACGAAAGGGATTTCGGCCGGAAAATATTCCTGCGGATGCCGACCTGATTGTGATCGGCAACGCGATGACGCGTGGAAATCCGGAAGTGGAAGCGGTGCTAAATCGCAAGCTCTACTATCTCTCCATGCCGGAAGTGCTGAAGCAGTTCTTCCTGCGCGGACGGCATAATCTGGTGGTGACAGGCACGCATGGAAAAACGACAACCACTTCGCTCCTGACGTGGATTTTCGAATCCTCCGGGATGGAGCCCAGCTATCTCATCGGTGGAATTCCGAATAATCTCGGACAGGGCGCATGTCTTCGCGATTCCAAGCACTTCATTCTCGAAGGCGATGAGTACGACACTGCGTTTTTCGACAAACGCTCGAAGTTTGTGCATTACCTTCCCGAACTGGTGATCGTGAATAATCTGGAATTCGATCACGCCGATATTTTTGAAAATCTGGAAGCGATCAAGACGAGTTTTCGGCGATTGTTGAACATCGTGCCGAGCGAAGGGTTGATTTTACTGAATGCGGATGATGCGAACTGCATCGATATCGCGAAGAATTGCCATGCTCCTATCGTGGAAGTGGGCTTTTCGCCGAATGCGGCGAACCATATTCGTAATGTTCGGCATACGCATAGCGCATCGTTCTTCGAACTTTTCGGTGAACAGTTCGAGATTCCGATGCTGGGTGAATTCAATGTGAGAAATGCAGCGATGGCAGTATCCGCAGCACATTATTATAATATTCCGATTCCGAAAATCCAGGAGGCCCTCAAGACTTTTCTAGGCATCAAACGGCGGCAGGAAGTGCGCGGCGAGGTGCGTGGTATTACGATTATTGATGACTTTGGGCATCATCCGACGGCGATCAAGCAGACACTTTGCGGACTACGGGAACGTTATGGGAAGGCGAGGATCTGGGCGATTTTTGAACCACGCTCCAATACAACACGGCGCGCTGTTTTTCAGGACGCGCTGCCAAAAGCATTTGATAATGCCGACGGCGTTTTCCTCGCGCAGGTCGCTCGGCTGGAGCAGCTTCCTGAAAACGATCGCTTGAATCCCGAAAAAGTCATCGCTGATATTCGCGCGAAAGGCAAAGAAGCCTATTACGAACCCGGTTCCACGGAAATCGTCCAGCGTCTGAAGCCACTTGCGAAAAGCGGGGATGTCGTCGTGGTTTTCAGTAATGGCGGTTTTGACGGGATTCATACCAAATTGCTCACAGAGCTGGCCTGACACCTCGATTAGTATCTAAATGAGCCTTCCTTATTTCAAATATCACCCAGACCCAATAGCGACCGGCATGTTTGAGCGTACGACTGCTATCTGTCCTTGTTGCGAACAATCTACGGAATATGTCTATGCCACACAGCCATACGGTGTGGAAGATGTTGAAGATTTGTGTCCGAACTGTATCGCCAGTGGACTAGCGGCGACAAAATTTGATGTCGTTTTTTCTGATATTTGCCCCCTTATTGAGGCAGGGCTAAAACAGGAAATTATCGATGAAATTGAATTGCGCACTCCTGGATTTATCGCCTGGCAACAAGAAGAATGGCTTACATGTTGTGACGATGTCTGTGAGTTCCATGGTGATCTACAGAAAGATGAACTATTACAGTTGCCTCCGGCAGTCATAGAGAAATTGCGAAAAAAGTCCGGCATCAATGAGAAGGATTGGCAAGAAATTGCTTCGGACTATATCCCGGAGAGTAGCCCTGCCATTTACAAATTCGTTTGTCGGCACTGTCAAACCATTCAGCTTGGTTTGGATTACAATTAATGGGGTTTGTCTGCCTAATAAGGTAAATTCTGATTTGATCAGGGTTGCGTCGAAAAGCGGGATCGCTTATTTTGGAAATAAGCCCTCACCATGGAAAACACTTCCTCGCACGAACATCACAATCAGGAGCCGCTGATTCCAGGAGCACAGCCGCCTCTTGAAGAGAAAGAGGCGACCATTGGACATGTGCATCATGTAGCAGCCGGTATGACGGCTGCGTTGCAGGGAACGAAATTCACTTTCGGGCAAATGGGACCGGTGCGCGGAGTCGGGCTCTGGATGAAGGTAAATAAAAAGGACGGCTTCGATTGCCAGAGCTGCGCATGGCCGAGCCCGGA
>JBDTJR010000072.1:0-11728 GCA_039935735.1 Chthoniobacterales bacterium
TTAACGGCATCACCACTTTTGGTCCGGTTCCTTCGCTTTCGGAACGGGAAAATCTCATTTGTGCGATCGCTGATCAATTGGAATGCGACGCTAGGCTTGATGATACACTCTTCGAGCGCGGTCAATCCGTATTTGGTGTTTCGCAATTCGTCGAAGTCATCATGCTGATCAGTATCTATGCCGCAGTTGGACGCTTCACGAATGCAACGCGGGTTGAAATCGAGAAAAACAATCCCCTGTCCGGACACGCTACCCCAAACTGATTTCAAGACGATTGAGTTTCCCTATCGCTCGAAAGCCAGAGGGAAACTAGAATCAGGCATAGCGCGGCGATCAGCGTGGAAGCAGGCTTTTCTCCGCTGATGAAAATACCCAGAAACGCCCCAATGAGCGGGACAAGGTAGTTTGACATCGACGCGAAGGCCGGGCCAGCGCGATTGATCAGAACAACAAATAGAGTATAGACTAATCCTCCGCAAAAAATACCTAACGCAAGCAGTGCCAGCACCGCACGAAGCGAAGGATGGAAGTCCAGATGTTGCCACGGTTTGGCAAACCATAATGCCACCGGAAAAATCGTTAGCGCGGAGCCCCATAAAATCCCCTGGGCAGAGCGAATAGGCCCAAACCTCGACCCAAGGCGGATACGAATCAGCAACAACGCAGAGGCAAAGCATAGGGCAGCGGTGAGCGCAGCAAGCGCGGGGAGCAGCAGGGAGACACCGCCTGATGCACGACTGGTAAAGCCCGTTAAAATCGCTGGCCCTACAAGCACCACGATACCGAGAAATCCGATACTCACGCCGATTACCTTGCGCGCAGAAATGCGACTTTCCCTCACAAAGAGGAATTCAAGCAGCGTCGTAAAGAGAGGAACGGTGCCGATGAGCACTGCGGTAACACTGCCATCGAGATACAGCTGCGCCCAGGCTACAAGAAGCAAGGGAAGCGTTCCCTCTAAAAAACCGATTAAAATAAAATCGGGGAGACTACGCCAGAACGAGACCGCAGGTTGGGTAGTATCCACCTTTTCAAAACCGAAGACCAGGATCAAGGAGAGCGTAAGCGCACCGATCAGCACCCGAAGACTGGCTATGGAAGCCGGGGAAAAGCTTTCGAGGGAAAGCTTAATCAAGAGGAACTGCGAACCCCAGATCAGGCCAGTCCCAGCCAGAAGGCCGTAGTTTATGATAGTATTCGAGCGAGGGTTCACTGGTGGGAAAGATAGTCGGGAATTGACGACCCGTCACGCCTCGCCTCCTTTTCCGAAGGCTTTACCCCGGTTTTCAGGTGGTGCAGAACGTTTCCGATATTGACAGCACCAGGGGGAAGGAGTTCAAATTCCCTTCTTATGAAGAAACTCTCTGTGTCTACCCGTTTGAAAGCTATCGGCGCAATCGCCGCCTGTGCCATTGCGATGATGGCCCTTCCACAACAAGCTCATGCATTCCTTGGCTTTAACTGCCCATTCCAAAAGAATGACGCACTTACCGCTTCGTTGAAAGTCATCGGCAAGACGACCAGCCGCAACATCATCGTGGTGAATGCGGATGAAGTCATCATCGGCACCTCCTTCCCTTGCAATGCTACGCAGAAATGCGCTGCAAAGACTCAGAAGTGCGCCACGACAAATGCCAAGGGCCAAAAATGCGCCGCCAATAGCGCGAAGTGCAATGCAGCCGGAAAATGCCCCACACTTTCCTGTGGCAGCAAACTCCCCTGCCCTACCACCAAGCAGACACTTGCTGACGGCCGCACACGCACCATCACCAAGAAGTGCGGTAACAAGAACATGACCGCCACCGTGACTGCTCTCCGCAATGCGCAGGGCAAAATCGTCGGTGCCGTATTGATCTCCGCTGCCAAGTAAGCAAAGCATCATCTTTACAAAAACGCCGTGGTGAATTTCATCACGGCGTTTTTTTATCTATTAGATGCCTCTCATTGAGAAAGTAGACTGCCACCTCATCGAATACTTCTGAACAGTTTCTCAAATGGGTCTTTTTATTTATATTTATCGCGGCGTCATCCTTCTTGTCTGTTTAACTTCCGCTCGCCACCGCAGCGCCACTTTTACGCGATGGAAGAAAACCCGCCCGCATAAACTCATTTATGAAATCGGTGGAGGCATTCTCGGTATCCTTTTTATTTGCGTCCTACTTTGGCTTCTTTGGGAAAATATGTCGTCACTTCCCTCGATGAAGTGACTGCAAGACCATTCTTAACCACTACAAATCCCAGTCACAGGCGACTAAGGAGCAAGATAAGGAGGGTTACGCGGTGGGGCTTTATCGGGAATAGTCTCTCCGTGGTGCAACATACGACCATCTCCACTAAGGTGTATAATAACGGCATCTACAGAATGATCCGGCGCGGAGCGAATTAAAATGGTATCCGCAGAATCGGATGCACTGACATTTCCAATGAGAAAATTCTCAAAGGGGATACCTCTAATGAGCTCTGGTGGCATTCCATTCTGAACGAGCTTCTCCTTCAATTGACTTACCGTAGTAATTCCTGAATCCGCCGGCATAATTTCGTGCCCTCCCTTACGCATTGCGATTGCGATCTGCTGAGCATAACCAAGTTGCAGCGCCTGCTTGCCTTTTTGCACTGCACCACTCATGCCGGGAAGCATAATGGCCGTAAGGATAATCGTGATAACAATAGAAACATACCCTAAAACGAATCCGGCGATAGCCAGTCGTTTTCCTTTGAGTTCGCCCGCAGACCTCCCGATTTTCGAATGGGCTATGTGCCCGCAAATGATGGCGGCAACTCCAGTGAAGAGTCCACAGCAAGTGACACTGAGGATTCCAAGTATCAAACTGGTGATAGCTAGACCGGAGGTTTTCTGTTCAGTCTGAGGGGCAGAGTCGTTCATGGGCAATGCGTAGCAAATTCATCGGCGATACGCAACAGGATCACGACACCTGTCGGGTTTACCTGATAAGGCGAAAGAGAAATAGAACGCCGTCTCAGCACGGCGTTTTTGCTTGAGAAGGAAAGCGATTGGTCGTTTGCTTTGATTACCTCCATGAAGAAAATAAAGCCGCATTTATTACAGTATTTTGCGGGCGTGGCTTTGATGACATTGTTTTTTACCGGATGCTCTCGTCCGAAACTCATATCCGTATCCGAATTGCAAATCGCGCTTTGTGATCAGTTTCAAAAACAGTGGAGCGAAAAAAAAGAACCTGGCGACTCACGCCAAATCCAAGCCGTGCATGTCGACCAGTTTATATCGCGAAATGGGAACAACTTTATGGAACTCGTTATCGTATGGAACAATATGCAGGTCTATACCACTGCATCGATTGTTCCGTTGGGAACTTCTGCGATAGCTACTTCGTTTCAAGTTCCCGATAGCAAGCAATATCTCTGTGCGATTATTTCGACGCAAAAATAGCGGCTTATGAAGACTTACTTTCTTGCACTGGGTATACCCGGCATTCCCGAAGGACCGTTACTTATTGCATTTGCAGTGGCGTATTTCGCCGTAGCCCTTCTTGCGCTGAACTGGGTGTATAATGATGCCAAAAAACGCACGAACTGCGCGGGAGTGATCACGCTACTGGTATTATGTGCGGGATTTATAGGGCTCGTGATTTGGTGGCTGGGGAGACCGGAAGTCCGCACTCCGACAACTGACAAGAAGCGCCTCGTTACCGCAGAAAGCTGTGAACGGTGCGTCTATACCATAGCGGAAAACAAGGCGCGCTGTCCGAATTGTGGGCATTCGCGAATGGGGTGATATTACATATCCCGCACTACGATGACTACCTCCCGCAACCGCTACGATAAGCATTACTTTGATAAATGGTATCGTGATCCGACGCATCGCATCAGCATGCCGGGAGCGACACGGCGTAAGGCAGCACTCGCGCTCGCGGTGGCGGAGTATTATCTGGAGCGTCCTTTGCGCACCGTGCTCGATGTGGGTTGTGGCGAAGGTCAGTGGCAGCCGATCCTTAAAAGCTTACGACCTGGAATTCGCTATACCGGAATTGACTCCAGCGAATATGCGGTAGGTCGTTATGGCAAACGGCGAGGACTTCGTATTGGAACATTTTCTGAACTGGCGACTCTCAATCTGGCAGCGGAGTATGACCTCATTATTTGCAGCGATGCCTTGTATTACATTTCCAGCCGTGAGCTTGATCGCGGGATGCGCGGCCTCGTTTCACGTATGGGAGGAGTGGCCTTTCTCGAGGCGTATGCAACGACGGATTCGGTCCTTGGTGACACAAGCACGGTTGCACGTCGCCCGGCAGCATTTTACCGTCGACTTTTTAAGCGGCATGGCCTGGTTTCCTGCGGGCCTCACTGTTATGTCTCGCATACTCTATCAGGGTGCGTGACCAGCCTTGAACGGGGCAGCGTTTAATCCTCCTGCCCTTCTTATTGCCGCTTGAGCAGATGTGAGATTTGACTATTATCGCATCATGAAAATGCGCTATTTCCTTTTATTGACTGCTCTTGTGATGCTGGCAGGGCATTCCTCCTTCGCTACAAGCGCCCTGTCTGCGGCGGGTAAACTCGAACTTTTTGTGAATGGGAAAAATGTGCCTGTTTCGTCTACGACCGATCCGGACCTGTATCGTCTCTTTGGAGATCTGGTTCATTCCGCGACGATTGTTCAGGAGCTGACAAGTGGGCAGGACCATCAGGAACTTCATAAGGTGGAAAGCTGCCATACACGACTGATTTTTACCGCGGCGCGTCCCTTCATACAAAGCAATGCTTACGGGCGAAAAATCGTCTGCCAACGACTCGTGGTGAGCATCCCGAAAAATCACCTTCCTCAGATCGTGGCACAAGGTCCCAAAAAGACCTATGATCTCTCCTCGTATTCTCTCAGGGCGTTGCAGGCACTTATCAATTACCCAAAAATCAATAAGCCGAACCTACCAGAATATAGTCAGCTTAAAGGGTAGTCGGCGATTGCCGCAAAAGAGAGTTTATTTCCCAGCAGCTTCTCGAGCTTTTTTTCGCGCTTCCGCAAAAGCTATATCCCGAGCAAACCTTGCGGCAGCAAGTTCGTTTATCCTCTTAAGCGATTCCTTCCCGCGATCAGGATCTGTTTCAATTTTACCTCTGTTTGCGTTGAGCGCATCGACAGCAGCCTGTAGCCGTTCATCATATTTCTTATCGATAACCACCTGAGGCTCACCTGGAAGAAGAGCTGGAGGTGGAGGCATTGAGATTTTTGTCATCGAGGGTGGAAGCGGTTTCCCTTCGGAAGTATTTTGATAGATGACAGCTACAACCCCAATAAGAAGAGCGATCACTACCAATAAAAAAACGATTTTTGAGGTTTGATTATTCATAATCTTATCATCATAAAGGCTTCATTTCATAGAAACGGCAGCCATTGAACTAAAATAAGAGAGATCATTTAAAAGTAAATAAACTTTTATCTCTATGGGCGGATATATAGATATCTCATTTTGCTAAATCTATTCGTCTTCCTCGATTTCCAGGAAGCGTGCCGCTCCCGGTAACAGCTTTGTAAATTATCGCTCGGTATTTCCCCTAAGCCCGAGATTGACCCATTTACGCCAGGCAAGCTAGGATACCAGTCATCTTAGGAAGTCTTAACCCACCACGATGCATCCAAAACTCATGCCAAATCTTAATACGATGCCACTGGTTGTGCAAACACCTGCAAACATGAGCGGCGAGGTGGTTTATATCTGGAATTACTACACCTGTTCTGCGCTTATTATTTTCTTTCTCGCTGCACTCTATCTCCTTCGCAATAAAAAGAATCAATGGGACTCAATCCCCTTCTTCGCTTCGGTAGCATTGCTGCTCAATCCCATATTGAGGCTCATCTTGTGCTCACTTCCCGCTTCTCTGCAGAACGTTCTCCTCAATATAGAATTTACGAATGGCGTTTTAAATGCTTTGGACGCTATTGGGTTTCTTCTCCTTGCAGCGTATGTGCTTTTACGGGCGTTTACGCGGGATTCCATCAGTGCTGATATTACGGAATCGAAAAAAGAAGAGACCCCGCTTCTCGATAAGCATCCAACACCCGAGGCACCAAAAAGCGCAGCGCCTCTCGAGTCGATTCCTATGGATAAGGGCGCGCCAGTCAAAGCGCCCAACGACCCAACATCCGAGCGGCCCTTTACGATTGGCGACCGGAAAATATAAAGATTCTATCCGAAGTCCGATCCCCCGCGAACAGAAAGAGAGAAGCTTCTCTACTGGTGACTGCAACAGCCTGCACCTGTATTAAAATTTATCGTGCTGCCAGAGAGTGCGGAGCCATTTTGGGCCGGGAACATTCATGAGGTAGCCACGTTCGAGGACGCGCTTGTCATTGAACATATACTCCACTTCGTAGGCTCCGGCATCGTGACCCCCTTTGATGGGGAGAAGCCAATACCCCATTTCAAAAACGGGAGGCTTTATCAAGGTGATGTCGCAAAGGTCACCGAATGCCTTATCGGGGATTTCCATTTTCTTTCCACCAATACTTACCGTCAATCCAGTGCAGATGAATTTCGGAGTAAGCTTCCCGCCATTCGTTCCAAAAGCAGGCTTCACTGAAGTTGCCGGCGCTTTGTAAGGCCCCTGCCTGGCTTCGACGGTGTATGGGATCTTCTTATTATCCATTGCATGCGTAAAACCCTTTGCGACAATAGGCGCGAGGTCTGCTGCATTGGCGATACAGGCACTTACGACAAGAACAATAAGCGCGAAGCGTGAGATGTGTAGTTTCATATTTATCCCATGAAAAGGATGGGAAGAATTTGAAGTTTCGCTCTCTTGATGGCAAATGTTTTTAATTGTGGAAAAATAAGTAACCCCTGTCACAAAGGTAATGGGGAACGCGCTGCCTAAGTCAGACGCGCGTCTTACCTGAATTTTTTGACTTTATCGCTACCGTGCTACCCTTCGCGATTCGGAGTACCGAGGACGTGAGTCTTTGGCGGGAGCATTACGTTGTCGAATGTTTGCGTAAACATCGCAGCAGCAAAGAATGCGACCGCTCGCAATGTCTCCTTGCCGACATTAACAAGGTCATGTCGCACGGGTGTCGGCAATACAAATACGCTTCCGGGGCCAACAGGATGCACGGAGCCATCCTCCATGTGAAGCTCCCCTTTGCCCGCAATGATGTATTGCGTCTCCTCGGTGGCATCCGTATGCCAGCCCAGGCGCTTGCCCGGTTCGATTTCGTAAACGATGGTAGACGACTGCGTAGTCCCGTGCCCGCCATAAAGCGCGAAAGCTCCTGACCAATCCACTGTTGAATCATCCGCCCCTGTTACCCTGCCCCGTTCTAACTTATCTGATGCCACGACTGTATTCATATTTTTCCTCCCTGGAATGTTGATTACCTTATCTCCCCGGGGATATGAGAGTGTGAATTACCTTCTAAAATCCTAAAGCTCGTTAGTCCCAAGTCAAGGAGGATTTGAAGCCGGGAGACGCAGTTAAAATCAATAAAACGAGATAAGCGTCGGAATCGGGCCGCCACCTTCGTTCGAGATGAAGGCGTCTTTGATACCATGCACCATGAGGTTTACGCCGATGGCGAGGATGAGGAAGCCGAGCACACGATTCAGTGCGCCGGTGCCGTTGATACCGAGAATACGCACAATACCTTCGGAGTAGTAGAGACATACCCACGTTGTGACTCCAATAATGAAAAAGCCAACAATGTATCCGAGGTAGTCAATCGGCATATGTCCGTAACTTAGCATCCCGACCGCAAGACTCATCGCGCCGGGTCCACTCAGGATCGGTGTTGCCAT
This sequence comes from Chthoniobacterales bacterium, assembly GCA_039935735.1. Classification (GTDB taxonomy): domain Bacteria; phylum Verrucomicrobiota; class Verrucomicrobiia; order Chthoniobacterales; family JBDTJR01; genus JBDTJR01. The sequence goes on from JBDTJR010000072.1 coordinate 7,773, forward strand.
GGGAGTCAGCGAGACATCTTCTTTATCGGCTGCTGCGTCACTCTCGGCATCAGTAAGTCGGCTGCTATTTCCCAGCATCTTCCACGCCGCACGCGCGATGAGGATACCGCCCGCAATGCGCAGATCAGCCAGCGTCACGCCAAAGAAATTCAGGATGTGCGATCCCGCAACCATCGAGATGAAAAGAATCAGAAATACATACAGCGAAGTCTTCAGTGCCTGACGATGGCGAAACGCCGCCGTATCCACCTTCGTCATCATATAAAACATGGGCGCATGCCCCACAGGATTGATGATCGGGAACATAGCGCCCACGCAAAGCGTCAACGCGATGAAAAACTGATGCCACATGCGGCGATGCTACTCATCGTGACAGGTTTGAAAAGACGGAAAGCGGGGATTAACCGCGAAGGCGCGAAGGTGCGGAGAAAATGCAAAAAACTGCCTCGTGCAAGGGTCGCAATAAATCTAAAATCAGCACTTACCCCTCTCTTATGCTGATAAATAACTATATATTTATTTGCAATTATGTCAAATATGACATATACGTAAAGTCGTGAGCAAACCGCTGAGATGGCTAGCTGGTGAAGTTAAAACTCCGCCGATAAGCGCTGAAGCCCGGAGAGAAATGGGCTTTTGCTACACAATTGCAGGAACGAGAAAGGCTTTCTCTCCCCCAATCCCGCCCTATGCCTTCCATTGGAAAAGCCTGCCATGAGCTGCGGGTCAATGATCAAAACAAGACATGGCGTTTATTTTATTTTCTGGATACGGAAGCGATTGTGATCCTTGAGGTCACCGAGAAAAAGACACAACAGACCTTAAAGCAAACGATAGAAGTCTGTCAAAAAAGACGAAAAAGTTATGAAGAATACAAAAACCAAAAAACCAAAAAGTAAATGGGTTGAGGGCTCCGTCCAAAAATTCCTTACTCTTTCCGACGCGGAAATGGAACTTATCGAAATGCGCCTTAGCGCAAGCAAGCTCCTTAAAGCCACACGACAACGCCAAAAATTGACCCAACAACTCGCCGCTGTAAAACTACACACCAGCCAATCCAGATTGGCTAAAATGGAAGCCGGAGACCCATCCGTTTCCCTCGATCTGCTTTTTAAATCGCTCTTCTCTTTGGGCGTATCCCGCAAGAAATTAGCCAGGGCCTTTTAGTCAATTGAGCAAGACGGTAGAGAGGCTCACGCAAAGGCAGACTCAAGATTTTTATAATGGGAGGATTAGGGACAATCCGCCTTACCGATTGAACGATGCGACTGCGTCGCTGGCGAGGTGAATGGAGCATAGCGACATAGCCTGCATAATAACGCAGCCTGAAAGGTGCGGCGGAGCTGAAGCAACACCCTCTGCCTCAGCAAAAAACTATCCTCCTCCTCTGCGTTTGCCATTCTGATCTCCCGATCTACATGCCTACGGCTGCATTATTATGCAGGCTATCTCAGCGCTGCCACGCGCTTCGATTCCACGCCTCCGCGGTTCAATTGTCGGATTACTGATCCGAGGGCCATATGGAGACAAAGCCGGTTGCGGTTGGGTCGGCTTTGGTGAGGGCTGCATCGACTTTGTTGCCGAGGGCCTTTTGCTGCTTCATCAGCTGTCTGTTCGTAGCGGCAAGGCTTGGGTTGGCTGCAAAGGCTGCGGCGCGGGCGGCGCGTAGACGCTGCCAATCAGCGATCGTCAGAGAAGCCTTATCGGAAGATTTCGCCTTCCATCCGTTTTTGAGGAGACCATTCACCTTAGCGAGGAGCGGAGCCACTTTAGGATCTGCCTTCACCATGGCTGCTTCGACTTTCGCCTGCTGGGCCTTGATCTGCTGGTTGATCGCGTGGCTCTGCGCGACCAATTTCGGATTGGAACGAAGGAAAACGGTGCGCTCAAGACGGAATGACGCCCATTCCTTCGGCAACACCGTAGTAGGGTCAACCGTCGAGGTGGCCGCATAGGACGAAGCCGTGATAGTAAGTGCTGCAAGGAGAAGGAGCTTTTTCATAAACCAGAGGCTATTGCCGCCCACGAATCGGTCAATACTTTACCGCTTAATTTCTTCGTAAAGAAAAGAGAAGATGCCTCACGCAATGTCCGCAAAGGTCGCAATGTAAAAGGCCTGAGAGCGGAGAAAAGCGACAGAGGGCTTTGCTTAGGTAGGGCGTGATCACCGAGCGCGCCGGCGACGCAGTCGCATCCAATAATCGGTACGGAGGCTTGTCCCTAATCCTCCCATTATAAAAATTTCCCATCCTACCTTTGTCCCACCTCCGCGCCTCTGCACCTCCGCGCCTCAAAATTATCTCAGCCGCTTTGCGGGCTGGATGTCGTCAGGCGGTGCGGTGAGCAGAGTCTTTGCCTTCCATGTCAGGAGTTCGTAGCCTCCACGTGTTGCAGGCCGCAGAACGCCGACCCAGCCGCTGCCCCAGTGAATGCGCGCCGCGTTGTTTTCGAGTTTCCAGGTACCGGTCCCGCGATAGCTCCCCACCTCCTCGGTCGCCTTCCCCTCGGAGAGTAACGCAAAAACGATTTGCACCTTCGGATTCGACAGGCTCGGCGCCGTCCACCGGCCTTCCAGGGACGCAGTCGCATCCTTACTCCAGGCGCTGGGGATATTCGCCGCACACGTCACTAGCAGCACAAGGAATAAAAGCTTAGAGGTGTGTATCATGTTTTTGCGTGGACGGATAATATGGAAGGGTTGACCCTGCTCTCCGGTTCAGACTAGTCTATTCATCCCTCTATGAAAATAAAATTTGGCGTTGCTGTTTTATTGTTTTGCATGACTGTCACGGGCTTCTCCGCACCGGAGAGCAAAGCAGCCGCACAGAAAGATATTTACGAGGCAACGCTTCGCTACATTTTTGAGCAGGACGCGATTATCTTTCATGATCGGACTCAGTATACGCCAAATTCCGCTTACTACATTGGGATCAGCACGAATCATAAAGCCAATGGGAGAGCTACGAATGTGGACGACGCGTTTCTCCGTCGCCTTTCCGATATCCAGCCTCCGGTAAAGCAATATTCGGAATGCAAACTACTCGGCGATGGCATGGTGGCAGATGCTAAAACAGGAAAGCGCGGCGGCCTGGAAGTCCTCAGAAGTATTCACTGGGTGGACGCTTCGAATGTGGAAGTCCACATGTGGAATGGCATGCTCGACGACATTTATTATCTCACCCTTAAAGATGGCAAATGGACGTTTGTAAAAAGAGAAGCCAATGGCCTCACCGTATGGATGACAAATTCGTATATGGAGCCTTTTTTAGCGACGTTCGGAGTTAAGGATGAAAAGGGCAAAAATTACTGGGACCAGGGCGAATGCCACTGGATTTCAGGCGTTGAGGCCCGTTGGAAAGATGGACGTCCGCAAATGCGCGTTCGCATCGAGGCCGTCCCTCCCCACTCCCACCGCTGGTGGTACTGGTGGGTAAATCAGGATCAGGCCGGCTTTGATCATCATCTCAATGAACTCGCCGATGATCAATACACCATGGTCTCCTACAGCTGCCTAGTATGGCCCGACGGCACCCGTCGACACTACGGCGTCTGGCATAAGCTCATCCCCTGAAAATAAACCACCATTCCGACACCCTCCCTTTGCTCCAACTCCGCGCCTCCCCGCCTTTGCGGTTCAAATTTCCCTTCCCCCATTGCGTGAGGAATTCCTCTCTTAACTCCTGCCCACTCTTCTCCTATTCTTCCTTTGCGGACTTCGTGCCTTCTCCGCTTACTCCCCTCCCCCCTTGCGTTACTTTGCGGACTCTGCGTGATGCACTCCTCTCTTCACTCCTCCTCATCTTACCATTGTCCCATCTCCGCGCCTCCCCGCCTTTGCGGTTCAAATTTCCCTTCTCCCGTTGCGTTTTCGTTGCGCCGTTGCGTGAGGAATTCTTCTCTTAACTCCTGCCCACTCTCTCCTTTGTGCCCTTTGTGGACTTCGTGTGAGGCAATTC
>JBDTJR010000073.1:0-5667 GCA_039935735.1 Chthoniobacterales bacterium
AATGCGGCTTGCTGGTCATCTCACAACTCCGCAAAATCACGGTCGCTAGACCTTGGAAAACAATACACAATAATAAGGAAAATACATGAGTACAAAAAAACCAGGTAATACAAAGTTCGCTGAGGAAGCTACAAATTTAGCGATTGAATCAGTGGAAAAAGGATGGGGCGGCCCGTTTGGCGCGGTCATCGTAAAGGACGGCGAAATTATCGGTCGTGGTCAGAACCGTGTGCTTCTCACCGGAAACCCTATTTGGCATGCAGAAATTACCGCTATCACGGATGCTGTTCAGCGTTTGAATCCAAAAGCAATTCTCGGTAGTGATTACTATGAAGGAACCGTGTTGAAAATGATTCCTCGTCCAGAAGGTTCACCGGATCTTGTGCCTGAGCGCGCAATGATGCTCAAAGGTTGCGACATTTACATCAACGGGGCTCCCTGCCCGATGTGCATGAGCGCGATTTACTGGGCGCGTATTGACAATGTTTATTTTGGCGGTAGCCTCGAAGACACGAGCAAGATCGGCTTCGATGATCAGTTTCAATACAAAGATTTCACGCTTCCCTGGGATCAGCGTAAAAGCATTAACGTCACCCCTGGTTTCCATCGCGAATATTGCCTCAAGTCCTACGAGGCATGGGCGAATAAGAAAGACAACCATCCTTATTAATCGTCGCTTGAATGCGCGATAGTTAATATCGTAAAACTTCGCACAAAGCGGATACGGAAGGTTCTTCCGTATCCGCTTCGTCGTGAAAAGGCGGGAATTAATGCTGACTATCGTCGTGCATCTTCATAAAGTTGGAGCTTCCAGGGAAAGATGTTATAATTTGAGGAAATAAATCATTCGATGGCAACAGGAGACCCTATTTATCGCTTATTGCTTGAGACCTCACAGGCTGGAGAGGCTTGTGTCCTCGCTACCGTTGCAAATATCACGGGATCTGTACCGCGCGAACCTGGCGCAAAAATGATTATTTTTGAGGATGGTCATACGGAGGGAACTATCGGAGGCGGAAAATTTGAGTCCCTTGTTATCGAGGAAGCGCTTCGAGTCATGGAGGGTGGCAGTTCGATTTTGAAAACTTATCCTCTGCACGAAGCCAGTGAAAATTCCTTCGGCGCTATTTGTGGAGGTGAGGTTACCGTGCTCATCGAGCCGCAGCCGCGACCACCGCTTTTCTGCCTTGTTGGTGCAGGGCATTGCTCTCAAGCACTTGCAAGGCTTGCTACCGAGTGCGGGTTTCTCGTCACCGTGCTTGATGATCGTGCGGAGCTTCTCGGGGTGCCGAATTTTGCTTCTTCGATCCGTTGTCTTTCCGACCCATCGCCGGATGAATTCATTCGGAGTTATAAATGGTCAAAGCGCGACGCGTTGGTCCTTGTCAGTCGTAATTATCACCTCGACCGTGAAGCGCTTGCCGCGGCTCTGGAAAAAGGTGGAGGGGGATATCTCGGTATGATTGGCAGTAAAAAGAAGGTGATGAATGTTTTTGATGAACTGGCGCAACGTGGAGTTTCTCGGGAAGCCTTGCAGGAAGTGCGTGCGCCGATCGGATTGGATATCGGCGCGGACTCCCCGGCAGAAATTGCAGTCAGCGTCATGGCTGAGGTTTTCATGGTTTTGCGCGATGCGAGTGGTCGCTCCCTGCGTGAAACATTAGCAAAAAAACTTGCTCGAGAAAAAGCATCGGTTTGAGCGAAATCAATATCGCTTTCGGAGTCGTGATTCTTGGCGCTGGAGCGTCGAGACGCATGGGCACCTGCAAATTACTGCTGCCATGGGGAAATGGCAGTATTCTCCAACACCTTCTCGCGCAATGGAAGGATGTTGGCATTACACAAATCGCACCTGTCGTGAATCCCGCGAATCTCCCGTTGCGTCACGCATTACAGGCAGTGGGATTTTCTTCCGCTTTATGGATTGAGAACTATGAGCCGGATCGCGGTATGTTTAGTTCACTACAGGAAGCTGCACGATGGGGAGGGTGGGAGAAATCATTGACACACTGGATTGTTTCGCTTGGCGATCAACCGCAGATCCGTAACTCCACGCTTCACGAGTTGCTCGCCTTTGCGAAAAAAAATCCTACGAAAATTTGCCAACCGGAATTTGAAGGTCGCGGCGCCCATCCCATTATTCTTCCCGTAATAGAATTTCATGCTCTTGCACAAACGCATGTTTCCGATTTTCGGACATTTATCCGCGAGCGTGAATCTCTTCGTCTTCGCATGGCAGTGGATGATCCCGGCGTGCTGGGTGATCTCGATACGCCGGAGGATTATGAGCGATGGAAGGTTCAGATATAATAATTGAAAAATTTCCTACTGAATTTTTCGATAGATACTGCGGTGCTTAAAAAGAGTAGTAAGGTTTGTAGTCCTCAGAAAACGGACGAGATCATTGGAGGAAGCATTAAGAAATACATTTTGACCCTGAACTCGACCTTTTAGTTTTCTTTTATTCACGATTTTGGCCATTTCCTCATTTGAGATTGACCACGAAACAAAATTATTTGTTTTGATGATTTCATAACGGACGAACGTATAACCGACGCATTCCTCTCGATGGTGTTTGGAGTTGTAGGTCATGACCTGTACATTCAGAAAGTGGTTGAGGTCGATAGTCGTGGGATAAAAATTTCCCGTATAAAAAGCATCAGAATTTTTTTGTGGTTTTGCCTTCAGAGTCTTTGGGGTGATTTCTTCCATGCGCATCCACGGACCATGAAGATTTGTAATTCGTATAGCATCGTCCTTGTATTCCGTACTCTGCCAATTGCCAAGGAGACGCGTATCCGGCTTCGCAGTTTTCGGAGAGGAGAGGGGGTTTCGCGAAATGGTGCATCCGGAAAAGGCGAATAGCAAGGCCAGTGCTAACAGTGAGGTGAATTTTTCTTTCATGATTATATTTTAATTAAGATGCAGAGAAAGGTTTCGAACCTTGAAAGCGATTGCGGTATTCACTGGGTACCGTACCGAGTTTATCACGAAAGAAAGCCGTCATGTAGGCCGAGCTGGAAAACCCACAGGCATATGAAACCTCTTCGATACTCATGGATGTAGTAACGAGGAGGTGCTTGATCCTGTCGAGTTTTAACAGGTGGATGGTTTCCATAACCGTGCGATCAAGGGATTCATGGAATCTTCTTTCCAGTGTGCGGCGCGAGAGCGGCACATGATCGAAAACCTCCTGGATATGAAGGGAGGCGTCTAGATGCTCCCGGATGAATTGAATGGCCATGGTGACATGGGGGTCGCTGGTTGAAAGCACATCCGAGGAGGCGCGCTGTACCACGCCGGAGGGAGAAATCAGGATGGGTTTCACGGGCGCTTTTTTTCCGTGGATAAGCTTTGCGAGCAAGGCTGCCGCCTCATAGCCGATGCAGTCTGCCCGGGCCTCTAAACTGGAGAGTCTGGGAGATCGAGACAGGCAGTACATCTCATCATTTCCATAACCGACGATGGCAATTTCACGCCCGATTTCCAAATCGAGTATTTCCGCTGCATTTCGCGCTTCCCATGCGTCGCGATCGCTTCCGCAGAATAATCCCACCGGTTTGGATAGATTGAGAATCCATTGGCGTAGCGTTCGTTGTTGACTGGCATTCAATTCGTCCCGGCTATTTTTCAGGAAATGGAAATAAGGCTGACATTGAAAGCCAGCCTTTTCTACAGTCTGCGTAAAGTAGCGGCACTGAATATTATAAGAATGTATTCCCTCGCGGCCGTAAAATGAGAAATGTCTTAGTTTGTTCTCCAGAAAATGATCGGCGACCATCTCTGCTCCGAGCTTGTGATTTCCTACGACGGTGGGTAGGCCAGTAAATTCCAGAGCACTGGAAACATTGACCGCCGGTACCCCAAAGGAAAGAATGGTTTTTATAGCTCTTTTGCCGGAAGCGATTGCGATGATTCCCTTCGGGGGTCTTTGCCGATCCATGAGTTTTTCACTCACCACAAAAGTGAGGTCAAATTCCTCGGGATGTTCTGAAAAATACTCATTAACCCCCCGAAAAATAGCACGGGTGTAATGCGCATTGGTATCCATTACTATGTAGATGCGCAGACGTTTTCGCATAAGTTAAGTAATCGCTCTATTTAATAGAAATAAAGTGGTGAAGGAAAGTCGTCAAATGGGTGCCGCTGGATTGATGGTGTTTGTCGCTACATCACATGGATGTTGGCTCTAAATGGGGTAATCTTCTTATATTACTAGAGATTTACCTTCGCTCTATAAAGCCCCAATCGCCATGAAAATAATCATAATCCTCCCCGTGATCGCTTGTATTTTCAGTATATTGCCTCATGCATGTGCAGCCATTAACGGAGTAACGGCCACCTATTCTGGAACGGATTCAGGTAGTGCAAACTGGTCAAGCTCCGGAAACTGGACACCAGCGACCGTGCCCAATGATACTTCCACGGTTGGGTATGTCACCACGGTCGGTCATAGTGGTTCCAGTGCCTTGACGTTAAATGTCGATGTCGCCACTACGGTGTCACGATTGATTTTGAGCAATACAAGTTCAGGTGGAGGCACAAGTGCCCTGACCTTAAAGCTGGGTGCAGATTTTATCCTCCAGAATGAAACAATTAACACCGGAGTCACCGCTACAAACTCCACTGTTGTGAACTCCTCGGGCGTTGCGTCAAATGTAGTGCTGGATTTGAATGGTCATAATTTCACCGATTCCACTTATTCTAACGTAAATGGCTTCACGACGGGATCCGTGGCCTATTCGATTTCTAATTCCTCAGGTACGGCCTCTAAGTTTATAGTTCCACACTGGATACCTACCGGCACTGTAATGGTAGGAAATAATGTTACGCTGGTGATTGCCAGTTCAGTAGCTACGACTGAGAGTGTACAAACCACCCAATTTGCCACCGGATCGACTTTACAGTTCGCTTCTAATAATGCTAATACTGTCTCTGTCAATGGTGGTACCGCTACCAATAATATTTACAATTTGACGATAGGAAATACTGCGAATACTAACTTCGCGGACTTCAGAGGCGCTAATGCTGGAGTTTTAGCGATGAGAGTCAATGGAGATTTTCTTATCAACCAGGCTTCCAACGGAAACGCTAATCATATGTCTTTGGGCTGGAGTGGTGGTACGGCTGTCAGTACCATGTATCTAGCGGGAAATTTCACGGATCAGGGCGGAACGGGTGCCACCAGTTACAATACGAATGTCACTAACAACCATACCGGTCTCGTGGTTTTCAACGGAGGCAACACCCAGCGCGATGTCTACATAAACCGGGATGTACAGTCGAGCGTCACGTCTAGCGGAAGCACGACGAATTTGAAGATTGGAGAAAGCTCCAGTGTTTCCGGAAATGTTCGTCTCACGCATGATTTAACCGATACGGTCGGAAGTCTTACCATGCTCAAGGAATCCCGCCTGAATGTGCAGAACTTCACGGTTACAGCAGGCAGTCTCGTCTTTACGGACAATAGCGGGGGGGCAACATCCGACCTTCGCTTATACTTTCGGAACATCTGATTCGGGCTTGATTGCCACCACGGGCACCATCGGCATAAACACTTTTAACCTTCAGCTCACTTATGACGGAACGGGATGGGTAAATGGATCGTCACTGACGCTGTTCCAATATACTGGGGCTCTTTCAGGAGCGCCCGCGCTGGGCACTGTG
>JBDTJR010000074.1:0-3516 GCA_039935735.1 Chthoniobacterales bacterium
GGGGACACCACATGTTTGTCAGCGGGATGAGCCTTACCATGAGCGCAACATTCTCCGTTTCCACGATGCTGATTGCCGTGCCCTCCTCGATTAAGACCTTCAACTGGCTTGGCACCGTGTGGCGGGGATCAGTCGAGTTCAAGACACCGATGTGCTTCGCAATAGGGTTTGTCTCCATGTTCATCATCGGCGGACTGAGCGGGATCTTCATGGCCTCCACGCCCGTTGATTTGTTTGTGCACAATACCTACTTCATCGTCGCGCACATCCATTATGTCCTCTTCGGTGGAAGCATTTTTGTCATCTTCGGTGCGATCTACTTTTGGTTTCCAAAAATGTTTGGCCGTATGCTGAACGAACCGGCGGGGATCGTGCACTTTATCTTCACGTTCATCTTTTTCAACATGACTTTCTTCCCCATGCACAATCTCGGTCTAGGCGGTATGATGCGCCGCATTTCCGATCCCACGGTTTACGAGCATCTGCGTCAGTTGCAACCACTCAATGAGATCTGCACGGTCGGCGCCATCGGCCTCGGTTTCAGCACCTTTATCCTCGTGGGAAATATCATCTGGTCGTTGCGCCACGGCCCGAAAGCCCCCGCAAACCCCTGGCACTCCAATACGCTGGAGTGGACTGTCCCCTCGCCACCTGCGCACGGAAACTTTGTCACGATCCCCACGGTCTATCACCCTCCCTACGAATACAGCGTCCCCGGCATGGTAGAAGATTATCTCCCACAAAACAAAAAAGCACCCGACCACGTCCACCTCGAGCTGCATTAACTACTTGAATCTGATTTTCATGCATTGCAGAACATCTTAGAAGCTGTGAAATAAATCATTTGAATTACTGAGAGGCAAGCTTGCTAGGTAGATCCATTCCTTCGTAGATGACATTATAAATTGGCTGAGGATTTCAACGCCGCAGACACCCGCGCGGAGTTCGTCGTCACGGCTTTTCGTTTCCGGAGATCCCCGCGAAAGCGTTTGTCGGTTTGTGCGCAGTCTTGGAGGCACTTGAGATTCATTTCGAGTTCTGCTGGGCGCTTCGAAGGCAAACTGTAAATCATCCAATTCGCGTGGCGGTTGGCCTCGACCATCCCGTGCTTTCGGAGATATGCGAGTTGCTGAGAAACCCTCACCTGAGGGATGTCGAGAATCTCCTGGAAATGGCACACACAAAGCGGTCCGTGCGTCAGGAGGTGGATGATCCGCAATCGCGTGGCATCGCAGAGGCATTGATAGATTTGAACGAGTTCCACTACGTCAACATGCCATCCCTTTAAATATACAGCAAACTGTATATGCAGATTTTATTATAATGCCCTTTGCGATCAGTTCTATTCGCCATGGAGAGGCGGCGGCACGATATTGCCGGTTATTTCTTGAGGCATGAGGTGAATCAGCTACTATCGTTATCCGTATGGAACTTCGTCAGCTGCGTTATTTCGTTGCGGTGGCCGAGGAATTAAATTTCACCCGAGCAGCGCAAAAACTACGCCTGGCACAGCCTTCACTTACCCGTCAAATCCACAATCTCGAAGACGAGTTGGAAGTGCGCTTGCTGGATCGAGCCAAAAATCAGGTGTCGCTCACTGAAGAAGGTAAAGGGTTTCTCATTGATGCCAAGCGTCTTGTGGCCTTGAGCTTGGAAAGCATATCGGCGGTAAAGCGATTCAGCCGCGGCGAGTCCGGTCAGTTGAATCTCGGATATTTATTCCAATACAATTTCGACCTTCTGCCGTCAACGCTCGCGACGTTTTATGAAGCCTGTCCGGAGATTGCCGTAAACTTGTTCGACATGTCCCCCGCAGAGCAACTCCGCGCTCTCATGGCCCGAAAGATCGACTTGGGATTCGTCGGCTTGCGTCCGCCTGCCTCGAATGAAAGCGCAGACGAACTGGTTTGGGAATGTGTGGCACGCCATTCGATCGTCGTAGTATTGCCAGCCCATCATCCTCTGACGAAAAAAAGCAAACTCAAAAGAACGGATCTCAAATCGCTATTCTTCGTCACGATGTCCGAGGAAACCCATCCCGGTTCGCGCGACTGGCTTTCTGGACTCTGCCAAGAGGTGGGCTTTACGCCCCGAATTTTGCACGACGTGGAACTCGAGCCTGGCATCATGACCTTTGTCGCGGAGGGCTTGGGCGTGACCCTCGCTCGCGAGCAGATCAAGAAATTGTCCCATCCCGGTGTGGTTTTCCGCCCCTTGGAGAAGGAAGTGAAAGCCGAATACTGGATGGCTTGGCATCGCGAGAATCGCTCCAAAGCCCTCCTTCGATACATTGAGGTCGTAAAGAAAGAAGCTCCTGCTTGGCAGTGAACCTCGTCCGCGCAGCCAGCGGCTCGTCGTGACGATGCGATCCACCGCCGAGCGGCGGATCGGCCCAAGACTCCGGCCGCGACCTTCGAAGATGGGCTCGGTGAAAAGCGGAGCGATCTCGAGATGCGGACTTCCGAGGTGCTGTATCGCCGTCTCTTCGAGACGGCTCAAGACATTTCTCATGTCGCCATAGTGACGTGGCTCTCTGAAATCAAGCCGCGTAAATATCTAGTCTAGATACTTCAGATAGTCGAGACATTGAAAATGGTGCGCGATGCAGGGATCGAATCTGTGCAATCCCCATTCGCCGTCAATTACTTACGAAAGTAAGCACACCAAAAGGGACTCGACTTCGTCGGAACCCCCTTCTGACTCCGCGCAGCTTGCGGAAATTGTCGCTGCCTGGCCGCAGCTTTCGCCTCCGCTGCAAGCCGCGATTCTCGCCATTGTTCGCAGCGTCGAACTAAAGGTTGTTCCCCCTAGTCAGGGGTTTACAGGGGCTGGCAATGAAGCCCTTGTTCCTACCCTTCTGAAGGCTAATCAAAAATCTCTTGGTGGATTTCGCGCCAAATCCAAGGGCAATGGAGTCAACCCGAGGAAATGAGCAGTTCAAACAAAGGAGATGTCGCGGGCTTCGCTTTCCCCGAGGAACTCGGGAACGCGAAAGCCGCGCATGCCCGGCTTGTCTATCCCACTATAAAGGAGCCAAATTTGACGGCTTTGGTCTTATCAAGGCATGTAAAATTGTGCAAAGATCAGCCCGTTCGGGGCGTGATTCGGTTTCTTTCGGATACCGTGGTTAAAAAAGAATCCGCATATGGCTTCTCTGCGTGCGGAAGGAAAGCGGGGGCAGTAATTACCGAGTTTTCCCATCAAAGCCGCTACAACATGCTCCACACGCTTAAAAACTGCGGCGTGGTCATGCGTTCCATGATGACAATCACCTATCCGAAGGAATTTTCGAGCGATGGCCGGAAGGTAAAAAAGGATTTGAAAAGGCTTTTGAATTGGATTAGGCGAAACATTCCAGGAACTCGGGGCCTGTGGTTCCTAGAATTTCAAATGCGAGGTGCTCCGCATTTCCACATTTTGCTCGACGTGGACATGGAATCCTACGGCGATCTAGTCACGATTCGTCGTAGGTCAGCTTATCGGAAATCGTCCAGTTATCGGACGTGCAAAATTATG
>JBDTJR010000075.1:0-6133 GCA_039935735.1 Chthoniobacterales bacterium
CGACACACAGTTGCTCGATGCCTTCTGCATTCGTATCGCAAACGGCATGGCATTTAAAAAAATCCGTAAACTGAAGCGTTTTGGCGAATTTGGAGCCTCGGTTAACGGCACCTGCGATACCCATGTTCATGGTGTTTTTGTTCATCGTTAATTTAAAAAGTAATTCTGAAATTTATTTTTCAGACTGCATCATCTGCTGAATATTTTCCTGGAGAATAATGATCGTCTTTTCGAGGGAGCCTTTTGCGAAAGGCGTCTGCCAGACGGAGTAGATATCTTCGCTGTAATATTCCTCAGGAGGGAGGTAGCCGCGGCCGCCATTTGCTATCGTGACTACAAATACAGGAAGTCCTTTTGCCACCGAGCGCAGTTTTTCCTGAAGCACGGAGTAAGCTTCATTCGGTACACTTACGAAGAAAATGGGTCCGATTTGCCAAATATTATGAATTGCGGGATAAGTCAGTTTGTCACCCAGTGCAGTTCTGACCAGAAGCTTCCGTTGTAGTCGCTCCCGCGTGGCCTGTTTTTTTTCTGTGCCGAGTTTTGCCTCGAGATCATTGCGAGAGGGAAGGTCATGTTTAATATCCAGAGCTACGGTAGCAGTGACGGATTTTGTCGTGGCGGGAATTTTACTCCTTTGTCTGGCACTCCATATTGCAAGTGGAGCACCGGATTCCACGGCACCTTCATAAACCAGTTTTGTGCCGGGTGCGGGCATCCCAAAGAAAATGGATAACACGGAATGTCCGAGGCATTTGCCGGCCTGATCTGCAACGTGAGGATCGCCGACATATTGATGACGGGGTGCCAATTCTCCGGACGCACCCTGAAGAAAAAGGGTGAGGGCTTGTGTTTCTTTTTCGACTACCTCCCGCATTGCGCCTACGTAATCGGGAGAAATTGTGGGGTTTTGCCATGCAAGAATGGTAGGGTGGCATGCATAATTGATGAGTGTCGCAATGCACTTTCCTTCCAAATCACTGATTCTTCCGAAGAGAATGGTTTGATCAGGATTTACTCCCGGATTCCAGCCTACGAGAAAGCGGGAAGCTTCGGGATCTCTCAAATCCCGATTTTCCGCCAGCGAGCAATAACCGGTCTCTGTTTCCAAAATACCAGGTTGGGTGTTTCGCAGGCATTCGGCGATTGCATCCTGAATATGCGAGCAAACGGTTTTCAGGTAACCGGCAATATGTTCTCCTCCGGGATTTGAGGCATTGCCCGGAGAGAAAACGGGGCCGGAGTGGGTATGGCTTAGGGCGATGATGAATCGATCTGCTTCAATTCCCGCAGCGCGCATGGCCTTTTGTAGTAAAATTTCTTCTTCATTCGAGCGCCACCAGCCGAGATCAAGCGAGAGAATGATAAAAGGTAATGCATTCGGGATATCCTCTTGTATTGACAGTGCCGTCAAAGTGAGCGGCCTATGGATGGATTGCGCCGTATCGCTTGATGCTGCTCCCCAGTTTCGTGCGTAAATTTCGAGGGGAGGCGTAATGTCTCTGCGTGCTACGCCGAATCGGCCTCGGAATGCAGGAAGCTGAAAAGGCGGAATGCTCAAGAACGGTCTCCCTGAAGTAATGAAAGCCCGCCGTCCTGTAATAATGTTGTGCCGGTCATCTGTGATGCGTAGGCACTACATAAAAAGAGCACCTGCCCGGCGACTTCATCGGGAGTGATTAATTTTTTTATCGGCACGGTAGCCTTCGCCTTATCCGCAAGCTCAGGATTCTTTTTGAAAATGTCTGCTGACAACCCTGCGTCCACATAGCCTGGGGCGACTTCGTTTACGAGAATACCATTGGAAGCAACTTCAAGAGCGAGTGTCTTCATCAGCATTCTTTGCCCGGCTTTAGCCACGCTATACGCGGGTAGTTCACGATGGGGAGCATGGGCGGCCCAGCTACCGATGAAAACTACTCTTCCGGGCTGTGTTTTTTTAAGTAATCTTTTGACACCCGCGTTCGTGAAAAAGAAAGAACCGTTGAGGTTGATATTAATTTCGCGGCTCCATTCATCGGAAGAAACATTCAAATGCGATTTTAAAGTGACCGTTGCCGCATTGGATACGATCAGATTTGGGGAAAAGCCGAAATGATGAGAGACCTCATCATACCATACGGAGACTCTCTCCGGATTGGAAACATCGAGCGGCGCATAAAAACAACGCCGACCGAGAACGTGGATTTCCTCAGAAAGCGCAGTAGCTTCTTTTTCGGATTTAATATCTCCGATGGCAATATCTGAACCGGCGCGAGCCAGAGCGATTGCAATGACTCGGCCTATATCTCCCAGACCACCACTGATCGCAGCCAATCCCGGCTTGAGTGTGGAATCGATTTCCATGCGTTACCAGTCGGTGACTGCACCGTCTTTTGCGAATGACCTTTGGAGCACCTCTTGTTGGAAAGGATGTTTCTCGATTTCCTTTTCGTTGATTTCGATACCGAGGCCAGGTTTGGTGCCGGGATATACAAGACGACCTTTGTTCTCGATTTTGAAGGATTCGGTAACGACATCCTGACGCCATGGGACATCATTGTGAACGGATTCGCAGATAATATAGGAAGGAGTTGCAAAGCCCAATTCAAGAGATGCGGCAGTACTGACAGGGCCTTGAGGATTGTGTGGGGCGAGGGAGACACGGTATGCCTCGGCCATGGCTGCGATCCGCCGGGCTTCGGTTAAACCACCACAATGCGTGATATCGGGCTGAAGCACGCTGGCTGCTCGCTTTTCAAGAACTTCACGAAAAGCATGCTGGCTGACAAGGCGTTCTCCGGTCGCTATGGGCGTGGTGACACTGCGTTGAATGTTCGCGATGTCGTCGATGGTTTCCGGCCAGCAAGGTTCCTCGAAGAAATAGAGACCGTATGAATCAAGTGCTTTTGCAAAACGCATACCCATGCGAGGCGAGGGGCGTGCATGGCAATCGACCATGATATCAATGTCGGGACCGACGGCTTCGCGCATCGCTTTTACGCAAGCTTCGGCGTAACGCACGGGCTGCAAACCTTCGAGCGGTGCAGTCTCGGGAACTGCCATGCATTTGAAGGCGGTGAAGCCATCTGCCACGGCTTGCTGCGCAAGCTCGGCAAATCGCGATGCATCGGAAGGGTTAACGTCGTAGAAGTCCTCCATCTTTCCTCCGCCAAGATGGCAATAGAGACGAATGTAATCGCGAACGGTACCACCCCAGAGCTTATGACAAGGGACGCCGTGGATTTTACCGAGAATATCCCAAAGTGCGATATCGATACCGCTAATGGCGGTGCCGCGCACAATGCCATTACCATGCCAGAAATGCTGGCGATACATCATTTGCCAAAGATGTTCTATGCGTGTGGGATCTTCGCCGATGAGTAATTGGGAAATATCTTCAATTGCTCCAACAACTCCGCGTGTATGCCATTCCAACGTCGCTTCTCCCCAACCCCATAAGCCCGGCTGATCCGTCAATACTTTTACAAAGATCCAGTTTCGCATCCGTGCATTGCAGACGAATGTTTTGATAGCGGTAATTTTCATTTATATCGGTAAGGCGAAGAAGACTGCAGGGCAGTACGTTATATTGCACCAGAGCTATCTGTCTGAACTGCTTAAGCTATCAAAAGTATGCCTCTAAGAGCATGGACAGAAGGGACAAAAAACCTGCATTTTTTAACCCTTTGAAAGGGTGAATTGCCGATTGGTCTCTAGTTTACGATAGTGAAGTGGTGATTTTCCAAAGTGTTTACGAAAAACACGGGAGAAGTAGAAAGGGTCGCTATATCCCAGAGCTTCCGCGATCTCCGTGACATTTTGACCGCTTATGCACAGATACTGGCGTGCCGCATCCATACGACGGCCTTCGAGCCAGCGCATGGGGGTGAGTCCGGTTTCACGTTTGAACATGCGCTTGAAGTGCGCGATGGGCCATCCTGTTTCTCGAGCCCATTGCTCAAGTGTCAGATCCGTAGAAAGGTGTTCCATAGCCCACGTTTGGGAGGAGAGAATTTTCTCTACGATGGATTGATCGAGCGTTGCCTGCGGGCGCAGAGCGGGACGTAGCTCTTCCATTATGAAAGTCGCCCATTTCATCAAGGCTCCACCGGTTATCAGGTCCTGCACCGGAAATGGGTGATTCAGGCCGTCCAGTATGGCATTAAATTTTTCGATGTAAGCCGCAGATTTTTTCAAATGGTACTGACGGGAAAATTGACGATGTAGAAGAATGTTTTGCACTAATCCATATTCCATGGAAATCGCGAGACTTAGGACGGTGACGGGCTTTTTTGGGTTATGCCCTGCGTCGAGCAAGTCTCCTCCGCGGAAGACGAGAAGGTCCCCGCGTTTTAAATCCAGACGCTGATCGTTAATCTTTGCCCAGCAGGAATTTTTTTCCACGAAGAGGAATCCCATCATGTCCGTGGCAAGACGGTCATTTTCGATTTTCCAGCCGGGGCTGCACCGATAGCGTCCGCAGTAGAGGAGCCGGAGAGCAAACTTGCTCTCGAACATCGTGCGACGCACGGGCTGTGCCTCTTTTTTTGCCATGACTGAAAGTGCAGGTTTTTCATTTGAGTTGTCCATTCTAATATTTCAAATAAAATTTATGCTGAGGAAGTTATGAGCACCGTTCTTGAAGGTATTAGCGAAGTTCAAAAAGAGCATTCCACGAAGGCCAATCGTCCTTTGCTTAAGGAATCGCAGTTGCAGAGTTTCCTGGATGATGGGTTTATCGTGGTGCGCGATGTTTTTTCTCCGGCAGAAATGGAGGCGGTGAATGCTCACTTATGGGAGTGCAAGCAATACGCAGATAAGCATGATGGAGTAACTCCTTTTGGTTATCGCTTTGACGAGCCCGTTTATCGCGCCGGTATTAAGCTTCCTGAGAGACGCCTTGAGAGTATCCGTGGTGATCTCGAGAAAGATCCTTTCTTTTATAAGATATCACGCGATCCGCGAATTCTTGATATCGCGGAGCAAATCATCGGTCCTAATATCAAGCTTTTCACTGCGCAATATGTTGGTAAGCCCGCTTATGTAGGGACGCCTCATGCCTGGCATCAAGATCCTTCCTACTGGCGTTCGCATGGGCCATCGCTTTTCAGCTTCTGGATTTCGGTAGACGGATCGGATGTTGAAAATGGCTGTGTGGAATTTCTTCCAGGCTCGCATAAGTTAGGTTTCCTAAAAACCATCCCACGGCCAATCCACAAAGAAGCATTCATGCAGGCGAACTATATGGAAACCA
Source organism: Chthoniobacterales bacterium (assembly GCA_039935735.1). GTDB lineage: Bacteria > Verrucomicrobiota > Verrucomicrobiia > Chthoniobacterales > JBDTJR01 > JBDTJR01. The sequence continues at coordinate 5,237 of JBDTJR010000075.1, forward strand.
CGCCGCCATGGACGGTTCCCACGGTAGAGGGTGCGGCAGGAGTGGATCTTGATTTTTCGAAGACCGTGCCAGTCATTCTGCCGCAGGGAAGTCTCTCCATTCACAATGCATTAACGGTGCATACCAGCGGGCCGAATCCTTCTCCTCGGCCTCGTGGTGCGGTGATCCTTACCTATATACAGGCAGATCTGCCGCGGACGGATGGGAAACCCTGCTCGCTGCCCGTTGTGAGAGGACGTGCAGGGCTGGTTCCTCGTGCCTGATTTTTGAAGTGTCAAATTGTCCATGTTTTTCAGCCGGAATGTCTATTCATGAAAGAGACAACGGAGGTTATGGTCACTTTGCAAATAGAGTCTCCTCAAAATCCCCACTAATAAATAACCATGAAGATACAAACTAAAACTCCCCGTAGTGCGCTAGCTACATTGTTAACCTTAATATTTGCCGGATTGCTCGGTGCGCTGAGCGTCAATACAGCGCATGGGCAGATATATGCGTCTCTGGCGGATGTTTCAAAGAAGGTGGTCGAATATAGTCTCAGTGGCACACAATTAAGTCCCAGTCTAGTTTCACCGGTAACGAATCCTTATGGACTTGCCGTTAATAGCACGACATTGTTTGTAGCGGACTTCGGAGCCAGCAAGATCGGATCGTTTGATATTGCAAGTTCAACCTATACTGCAGGATTTATCAGCCTAGGGGCTCAACCTTATGGCGTAGCAGTATCAGGAAATGCACTCTATGTGAGTCTTTCTAATGGAAGCATCTTGAAATATGATGCCACAACCCATGTGCAAGATTCGGGGTTTACTGCTACTGTAGGCAACGCATTTTTTATGGCGCTAGACGGTTTGGGTAATCTTTATATTGCGAATAAGGCCGGAAATGCTGTTGGGA
>JBDTJR010000076.1:0-9681 GCA_039935735.1 Chthoniobacterales bacterium
ACGCTATCGGCCAGGCGCTCGACTTCATCTATGTCATGGGACGAAATAAAGATCGTCCATTTCTCCTGCTCTGAAAGCTCCAGCAGGCCGCGGATGAACTCATCGCGCACCAGTGCGTCCAGTCCGGTAAAAGGTTCATCCAGCACGATGAGTTTGGGACGGTAGGCGAGAGAGACAAGAAGCGTGGCCTTCACTTTCATTCCTTGGGATAAGCTCTTGAGCTTGCGATCCAGTGGAAGATCAAATTCCTTCAGCAGCTTCGCGCATAATGCATCATCCCATGTCGGATACATCGGTTTACAAAATGCGATAAACTTTGCGACCGTCATCCACTCCGGTATTTGCTGGTTTTCCGAGACATAGCCGATCTGGGAAAACTCCGTGGAGCTTAGCTGTGCGGAATCCACACCCAGGATGCGCGCCGAGCCGGATGTGGGATGCAGGATATTCATGAGCATCTTGATAGCCGTTGTTTTTCCCGCGCCATTCGGCCCGAGAAAGGCGAAGATATTTCCTTCCGGCACGCGAAGGGTGAGATTATTTACCGCTTCGGTCTTTCCAAAATGGCGTGTGAGCTGATCGGTTTCTATAGCGTAGTTCATGATGTTTTATTCTTTGGGAAATCGATTCCATTGTTGTCTGACGGCTTTGATCACCTCGTCGATTTCAAGGCGGCGGCGGCGGGCCTCCACGACGAGACGCTCAATATCTTCTTCAAGAACTTCGCGTCGCTGATCACGAGTGGCGGCACGCAGCGGCGCGACCACCGTGCCAATGCCCGTACGGGCGATGAGAAGGCCCTCGTTAATCAATGCGCCGATAATTTTATGCGCAGTATTGGGATTGATCCGCAGCTCCTGGCTCATGACGCGCACCGAGGGAAAAACATCCCCGGGCCGCAATGCGCCCGCGACAATGGCCTTCTTTACCGAATAGATCACTTCCGCATAAACGGATTGACCGGGTCGAAATTCGGGGTGGAACGGCAACATGCTGTCCTACTACAAGTAGGACACCTATCTGACAAGTATTTTCGCGATTCCTACTGTTCAGGCGACAGCAGCGAGGCAAGCTTGACCTTGAGTTTGAAAAAGAAGGAGCCCTTTTCGAAGGTCTTGAGGTCTTCCTCTTTGCAGTAGGTAAAATCGGTGAGGAGCATTTTTTCGACCTTCTTTGCGAAGGCGGGGTCGTAGATTCCCGCAGTGAGTTCGAAATTCAGGAGGAAAGAGCGGTAGTCAAGATTCACGGAGCCGATCATGCAGAACTCATCATCCACAAGCAGGACTTTCTGATGCAGGAAGCCGCGCTGGTAGCGGAAGACCTTGATGCCCGCACGCCGCAGTACGGGATAGAAGGAAAACGACGAGAGCCACGGCAGCAGGTGGTCAGCGACCTGCGGAAGCATGATGCGCACGTCGACTCCGCGCAACGCGGCAGCCTGAAGCGCACTGCGCAGGGAGAAGTCGGGAACGAGATACGGACTGGTAATCCAGATACGTTTTTCCGCAGCCTGGATCGCTTCGAGATAAACCATGTGGCACGCGCTAATGGAATCAAACGGCCCGGTCGCGAGAGCGAAGATCGAGGCGGAGCCCGTGTGCGTTTTTTCGGGTGCCTTGAAATGCAGCACCACATCGGTGGCGTAGTTCCAGTCCTCAATGAATGTCGTGATGAATGCTTCGACGACCGGGCCGGTCATCCGAATATTCGTATCGCGCCACGGCCCGAAGCGTTTATTGAGTCCCATGTATTTGTCGCCGATATTGAGACCGCCGATGATGGCGACGCGCCCATCGACCACGACCAGCTTGCGATGATTGCGGAAGTTCAGTTGGAAGCGTCTACCCATCTGGCGATTTGTGACAAAGCTAGCGGTCTCCACTCCAGCTTTGCGCAGAATTTCGATATAGGATTGCGTGAGATCGTGCGAGCCGACGGCATCAAAAAATACCCAGATGCGAATCCCGCGCTCTGCGGCGGCAAGAACATGTTTCAGGAAGATTTTGCCGGTGCTGTCGTCAAGGATCGAAAAGAACTGAATGAGTATGTAATCCGTTGCATTCGCCATCTCGTCAAAAATGGTGTCGAAGGCCTCCTTGCCGTCGATGAGCAGCGAGACATCGTTTCCTTCCACTGCGGCAAGGCTGGTCATGCGCTCCGCCATTTTTGACGTGCGATCAAAGGGAGGCGGAAATACCACCGTGGAATCTTTCAGGAATTGCTGCGCACGACGAAAGACATGGTGAAGATGAGGATTCGCCCGCTCCAGCGCGCGCACATAACCGAAGAACTTCGATTCCCCGAAAATGAGAAAGAGCGGAATCGCGACAATGGGAAGACAGATCAGCCCGAATCCCCACGCGATAGCGGCCTGCGGCGTTCGCGCAATAAACACCGCCCGAATGGCGCAGATCACTCCTACCACCTCAATGGTCAGAAAAGTAATACCGAGGATAAGGTCAAACCAGTGTGAGAGCATCAGGAGTTTATAATTTATTGAAGCGGCGCAATCTTTGGCGGGCTTTCCATTTTCTGAGCTTTAATAAAAGCGGCAAGAAGTTCGGCCTTATGAAGAGAAGCCCATTCGATGACAAGACCGAGCGCACGGGGCGGCAAGTGACCTTGGAGAAGGGACAGGTTTTCGATGTCAATCACCGCCATATGGTTTGCGTAGAGTGCATGAAATGAGGCGGAGCATGATCCGCGAAATAGATCTGAATAACGATTCCGTAGAATCGGGAGATTTCAGGCATGGGCTGTGCGAAGGGATGGAAAAAGGTCCGCAGGCCGTTTGCCCGTAAGCTGCATATAAAGCGTATCCGGGCAAAGATCGAGGTCGCCTGGCCACTCGACGGTTCCGTAATCCGTTACATTCACTTTTTCAAAAAGTCCAGATTGCGACCACGCAGTAAAAACACCCTTTCCCGCCAATGGGGAAAGATCAACATCTCCCTCCACGCCATCGGCGAAGCGGAGATGCAGCCGAAAGTTAGCAAGTGCTTTGGCCAAAACAATCTTCATCCTCCTCTAAAATAAGCCCAACACCCCGAATCGTCGAGTGTTTTTGGGTGAGAGGGCTATCCGCCAGAGGCAACTCAATCCCGGAATTCACCGATGCCGCGCGTGATGACATTGGTGACGTGGTTCTTTTTATCAAGAATAAGATCAAATTGCCAACCGCCTGTACCGGTATCGAAGCGATATACCATGCCCTTTTTTGGAGGCCGGTAAAAAGGGACGTTAAAATTACTATCGCTGGATGTAACAGGATCGCCCAGCAGGCTAATAACATCCTCACGCGACATGCCTGTTAAGGGAATCGCCATGAAAACACGATGCGCTGCTGCTACGGCGGGAGCGCTGGAAACTTTTTTGGTGGGATCACTCGCCATGGGAACCGTTTCCCACATTTGCTTAATATCTCCAGCGGTGGCGCTGGTAAGCGGAATGGCTTTAGCGTCGGAGCCGAATACAAAAATCGGTGTGCATAAAAGAAAGCTGAGAATTATCGCCTTCATCGGCTTCCGCTTTATCGCCTAAAATCCCATGCCGGGGATATTCATCCCGCCGGTGACTTTGCTCATTTCGTCGCCTGTAAGTTTTTTCACTTCTTCGAGGGCTTGTTGCACACCGCTGAGGACGAGGTCTTCGAGCATTTCGACATCGTTCGGATCGACAACCTGCGGGTCGATCTTAATGGCTGTGATCTCGCCCGCACCGGTAGCGGTGACGGTGACTTTGCCGCCGCCGACGGTGGCTTCCACGGTTTTATTCGCGAGTTCGGCCTGGGTTTCCGCGAGCTTTTGCTGCATCTGCTGCGCCTGTTTGAGCATTTTTTGGATATTCATAATGGAAAATATTTTTAAGTGGTTTGGATTTCGCGACCGAAAATTTCGAGCGCTTTTTTGATGAGAGGGTCGTTTCGGAAATCAGCTTCGGATTCCGCTGCGGGTTTTTCTTCCGTCTTTTCAGCGGGAGCATCCGCAACGGTTTTTTCAACCGGCGCGGTAGGAGAGGTGATGACGGCGGCGATGTGCGGCGCTTCCTCGACGGTTTCGGAAACGGGAACGTCAAAGTCCGCGATCTCAAAAGCGAAGCGGGCTTTTTTGCCAATGGCTTTCGTAAGTTCAGCTTCGAGGGTCTTTCGGCTATCGGCCCAGATGAAATTCTCCGTATGCGAACGATGTGCGGAAGGAATGAGAATTTTGAACTCACCGTTTTCAAACGTGGAAAATCGGCTGGTAGCGAGCCACTGAAATTTCATCGGCGAATCATGCGCGAGTCGATTGATCAAAGCCTCCCAGATATCGAGTGGCTCCGAGGATGAAGTAGAAGCAGGAGCAGTCGGTGCTGGTTCCAGTGTGCGTGCAGCAGGTGGCGGCGCGGATTGCTGGCGCGGTGTTTCCGCCACGCGAGAAGCAGGAGCGGCTGCCGGAGGTGTTGCACGTGGTGTCGCTTTGGGTGCCGAACTTCGAGGAATCGGATCGCCGGAATGAATCGCGCCGAGCGTATCGAGCACGTCGTCGAGCGTGGCCTGATTCAGCAGGTGAATCGCCTTGATGACAGCAACCTCCATGTGAAGTTTTTTATCCGGAGCCCATCGCATGCGGGATTCCACGGCGGAAAAATGTTCGAGAAGTTCCAGCAGGCGTGGCGGTGGCGGCGCTCCCGGAGTCTGATTACCCGTAGCGGCGGCGACGAGAAGATCGCGAAGGCTCGCGGTCAATTCAGCAAGCAGTCGCAGCAGGTCTTTGCCGCCTTCGTTCTGCTCGTGAATGATCCGTAGCGCGCCCGGCGTGTCGGCGGCAAAAATAGCCTCGCAAAGTTTCGCGAGTGTCTCGGGTGCGGTGAAGCCGAAGATATTAAGGACATCCTCAAAGGTTACGTTGTCACCGCAGAAGGCGATGATCTGGTCGAGCATCGATTCCGCATCGCGCAATCCACCCTCCGCACCGCGGGCAATGGCATTCGCCGCTTTCGCATCGAGTTGGACTTTTTCCGCATCGGCGATCTTTAAAAGATGCGCGGCGATTGCCTCGGTAGAAATGCGGCGCAGGTCAAACCGCTGGCATCGGCTGGTGATCGTCGCGGGTAATTTCTGCGCCTCGGTCGTTGCGAAGATGAATTTCACATGCGCAGGCGGCTCCTCGAGCGTCTTCAGTAGCGCATTGAAGGCCGCGGTGCTAAGCATGTGCACCTCATCGATCAGGTAAATCTTGTAAGGGCCGCGGGCGGGAGCGTAGGCGACGTTTTCGCGGAGTTCGCGGACGTGTTCGACGCTGTTATTGCTCGCTCCGTCGATTTCGAGGACATCGAGGCTGTTGCCCTCGGCGATTTCCTTGCAGGCGTCGCACTTTCCGCAGGGGGTTGGCGTCGGGCCATTGATGCAATTCAGCGCTTTGGCGAGAATACGCGCAGTCGAGGTCTTCCCGATCCCGCGGGGACCGACAAAGAGATACGCCTGAGCCAGCCGCTGCTGGGTGATGGCGTTTTGCAAGGTACGCGTGACATGCTCCTGGCCGACAACTTCATCGAAACCCTGGGGTCTGTATTTTCGTGCAAAAACGCGATAGCTCACGCCAAAAACCTAGCGTCCCCCCGCGAATTGCGAAACGAAAATTTTAGCAATGTCGCGATTTGGGGGGATAAGTTAGCGAGCTGCGCTCGGTTTACGAAAAAGGACGCGACGGAGCACGTCCTTCCATAAGAGATCGAATTTGTAAATACGCATAATTCTCGCTTGTAGGCTCAGATGGAGGGACGTGCTCCGTCGCGTCCTATGGTAATAAAGGTCAGCCCTTGGTTGACCCATTTATATTAAGAAGGCTTCTTATCCATAGGAACAGCCTCGCAAACCTCCCGCCAGCCGGGGAAGTTCCAGTCATTCGGAAACCCCTTGCACTGGGAGGGCTTGGCGGCCTGGACGGTGCATTCAATGCCATCGAGGAAGACGCACTCGCCGTTTTCCTTATCCAAAAGAGAAAGACCGTCCCGAAGGGGCCGAAGCCGGGTATATTTTTGGACAAAATCCCACTCCGAGAGCCCGTGATGGGCGGCGAGCGTGAGGATGTCCTCCTCGGTCAGGCGGACATGGCCGGGCCAGCGGCAGCAGTTCCCGCAGCGCTGGCATTGATACCATACGGCTTCCTTCATGGTTGCGGCAGTTATGGCACCTCTGGTAAAGACAACGCAATGCGTATTCTCGTCACTGGCGGCTGTGGTTTCATCGGAAGTAATTTTGTCCGCTACACTTTGGAGCATTACAAACCCGAGTTTGTAACCAACGTCGACGCACTTACTTACGCGGGGAACCTCGAAAACCTCGCAGGAGTAGAGGAAGCCAATCATGGCAAATACGAGTTTTTCCAAACCGACATCGCCGACCGCGAGGGCATGGAGGCGATCTTTGCGAAGCATAAATATTTCGCCGTGGTGAACTTCGCTGCCGAGTCGCACGTCGATCGCAGCATCGAGTCGCCGCAGAATTTTATCCACACGAATATTGTCGGAACCTCCGTCCTGCTTGATCTCGCGCGCAAATATAGCGTGAAGCGCTTCGTGCAGATCTCGACGGATGAAGTTTACGGCTCGCTCGGCGCAGAGGGGCAATTCACCGAACAAACGCCGATTGATCCCAGCTCACCCTACTCCGCCAGCAAGGCCTCGGCCGACATGCTCGCGCTCGCCGCGCACAAGACCTACGGGCAGGAAGTGCTCGTGACGCGCTGCTCGAATAACTACGGCACCTATCAATTTCCCGAAAAGCTCATCCCGCTCATGATCACGAATGCGCTTCAGGACAAGCCGCTCCCCGTTTATGGCGATGGCAAAAACGTGCGCGACTGGATTCACGTCGAAGATCATTGCGCGGCAATCGTCGCCGTCCTTCTTGATGGCAAACCGGGGAATGTTTACAACATCGGCGCGGATCAGGAGATGGCGAATATCGACCTCGTCGAGCGCATCCTGGAAATTCTCGGCAAGCCGAAGTCGCTGATCCAGTATGTCACGGATCGCCTTGGCCATGACCGCCGTTATGCGATTGATTCCGCAAAGATGCGTCGTGAACTCAACTGGAAGCCGTTGAAAAGTTTCGATGCCGCACTACGCGAGACAATCGCGTGGTATCAGAATAATCCCACATGGTGGCAGAAGATTCTCTCCCGATGAGCCGCCCTCGCGTATGGGTTCTCGGTAGTCGTGGTCGCCTCGGTGGCGCATTGCTGCGGAAGTGGGCTGACAAATTCGACGTGCGTGGCCTTTCCCGTGCCGATTTTGATTTCGAAGATACAAACCAGCTCCAGCAAACGCTCGAAGCGGGCGATTTCGACTGGATCATTAATTGTGCCGCGATGACGAATGTCGATGCCTGCGAAAGCGAAATCGGCCTCGCGCAAAAAATCAATGTCACCGTGCCGCAAATCCTCGCAGAGGTCTGCACGAAAAAATCCGCACGGCTTATTCATGTCAGCACGGATTATGTTTTCGATGGCACTCAGACAACGCCTTATCGCGAAACGGATGACGCGAAGCCACTTGGAATTTACGGACGGACCAAACTCGCGGGCGAACTGAGCGTATTAACGGTTTCTCCCGACCACGCCGTGATGCGTGTCTCATGGCTCTTCGGGCCGGAGAAGCCGAGTTTTGTCGATGCAATGATCCAACAGGCGCAGACGAAGGAAGAAGTGAGCGCGATTGATGACAAGACATCGTCCCCCACCTTCAGCGACGATATCGCCGACTGGATGGCGAAATTCATCGAACGCGATTGTGATGGCGGGATGTATCACGTCTGCAACTCTGGCGGCTGCACGTGGCGGGAATACGCCGAGCATGCGATTCGCAGCGCGGCAGATAACGGATTGCCTGTAAAGACGCGCGATGTAAAAGGTATACCGCTCGATAGCATGAAGGCATTCGTCGCAAAGCGCCCACGGCACACTGTCATGACGAATGAAAAACTAGCCACCGCGATTGGCGAACCGTTGCGCAACTGGCAGCTTGCCGTCGAAGATTTTGTGCGGGTAAAATATTCTAAATAATTAATTTATGGCCGGTCATCGATTTTATCTCCCGAAGAAAAACTGGAAAGACAAGGTTCTCACGCTCGATCCCGAAGAGTCACACCATTGCGTGAATGTTCTGCGATTGGAACCCGGCGCGCGCGTTGCGGTATTCGACGGTGTCGGCGGCGAAGCGCATTGCGTCGTCAAAAAAGCGGACAAGAAAGCCGTCGAGCTTGAAGTGCTCCAGAAAATCCAGACACCCGCCCCGCGTTGCGCAATCACTTTGGGACAGGCGATCCCGAAAGGGAAAAACATGGAACTCATCGTGCAAAAAGCCGTCGAGCTTGGCGCGGCGCATATCGTCCCCTTGATTTCCGAACGCACGGTCATCGATCTCGACGGAAAAGACGCAGCGAAGAAACGCGAGAAGTGGCAGCAAATCGCCATCGAAGCCTGCAAACAATGCGGCCAGAACTGGCTACCCGAAGTGAGCGCCCCGCAGTCTCTCGAAAGTTTTTTCAAGCAGGGCAAATCATGGGAGCTCATGCTCGTCGCATCGCTCCAACCCGAAGCGAAGCAATTAAAATCCGTACTGGCAGAGTTTCAGGAACAACACGGCAAACGCCCCGCCAGTGCGTGCATCTTCATCGGTCCCGAAGGCGACTTCACCCCCGCCGAAATTTCCCGCGCACGTAGCGAAGGCTGCCACCCGATCACCCTCGGCCCAATTGTTCTAAGAACAGAAACCGCCGCTCTGTATTGTCTGAGCGTACTTTCGCACGAATTGTTTTCGGAGGAGAAATAACCCTCTTAGGTAGGGCGTGCTCACCGAGCGCGCCCTACCTAAAATGCGCTTCCTTCGAAATTTATCAAATTGATATAGAGCGCACTTACATGTTATAAAAAATACCCCCCATGGACCTCTACTACATTAAAATCGACGAACAGAAACGCGGCCCCTACACGCTCGACCAGCTTCGCTCCATGTGGAGAGTCGGACAGATCACCGTGGAAACTCCATGCTGTGACGCTGGGAAAGAAAACTGGACGAAGCTTCTTCCGATTGCATCGCAGTTCGACGTTTCACCTCGAATGGTTGTTTCCGATTTCGATATGCCATTCGGAAACATGATCCTCTTCATCTTTAAATGGGCATTGGCAACAATTCCGGCTCTTCTAATGCTTACCGTAATCTGGTATGTGCTTTTTGCGCTTCTTGATAAAATGTGTGTTCACACATAATTCGATCCCTTCCGCAGCGCACTCTATCTAAATACCTATTCCGCGATGTGTTCTTCACCGGAATAAATGTTCATACACGAACCACGGAGGAATCCAATAAGGGTACGCTCCGAGGATTGTGCGAGCTTGATGGCCAGACTTGTCGGAGCAGAAATAGCAGCAATGCAGGGGATTCCGGCGGCGATGGCTTTTTGCATGATCTCGAAAGAGACGCGGCCGCTGACGAGGAGAATAGTTTTATTCAGCGGTAACTTGTCTTCAAAGAACGCATGGCCGATAACTTTATCGAGCGCGTTGTGACGGCCCACGTCTTCGCGGACGGCGAGGAGGTTTCCATCGAGATCGAAGAGGGCACTGGCGTGGAGGCCGCCGGTTTCGTGAAAGGCTTTTTGCTGCGCGGCGAGTTTTTCCGGGAGTTGTGCGATCACGG
>JBDTJR010000077.1:0-4117 GCA_039935735.1 Chthoniobacterales bacterium
CAGGGAAATCTTCAGCTTGGAAACCTTGCGGCCCAGCTCTTCAGCTTCCGTGATCTCACGCGATTCGCGTTCTGCGCGACGTGCTTTGAGAGAGTTGATGCGGCGGAGTGATCCAGCCGTGACTTCGAGAGCCTTGTTTTGCGGGATGAGGAAATTGCGCGCAAATCCACGGCGCACTTTTACGACATCGGCTTCGGCACCGAGATTTTCGACTGGTTCTATTAGAATGACTTGCTGGAAACCCATAAGCGTAACCGCATTTTTTGCGGGAGGTCGTATTTATCGGCGATCCAGCCGAGTGTCAAGGGCACAAACTGAACTTTTTCCGTTTTCCTTAAAAATTCGATTCAAAATCAGGTTCACGGGTGAATCCCTTCCTCTATAGCCACGTCCGGCTTTTTAGAGACATTGGCTATCAAAACACTCCGATTTACCGCATTCAGGTAGGCCCGGGCGCTGGCTTCGATCACGTCCGTACTGGCTCCTTTGCCGGAAATCAGCTTTCCGTTGCCAAAATCGACCTTCAGGGTGACCTCGCCCAGGGCGTCTTTTCCCTGAGTAACGGCGTCCACGTGGTATTCGGCCAATTGCCCCTGAAGCTGTATAATACGATCAATGGCCTTCATGGCCGCGTCCACCGCACCGTTGCCGGGGCTGGAATCCTGCAAGATCTCGTCACCCTTTTTCAGTCGGATCGTGGCCGTAGGCACCGTCGTGCTGCCGCTGGTCACGTTCAGGTAATCCAACAAATAAGCCTCATTGGCATTAATCATCGAATCATCGACCAAAGCGGCCAGATCATCGTCATAGACGAACTTCTTTTTGTCCCCGATCTCTTTAAATCGGACAAAAACGCTGGCCAGCTCCTCATCGCTCAACTTAAAGCCCAAATGCTCCAACCGCACCGCCATGGCATGCCGTCCGCTGTGCTTGGTCAGCGGCAGTTCAGTCCCGCCCCAGCCAATATCCGTGGGGTTCATGATTTCGTAGGTCGAACTGTTTTTCAACATGCCGTCCTGGTGAATGCCGCTGCTGTGCGCAAACGCATTTTCACCGACAATCGCCTTGCTGCGCTGGACATTCATTCCGCTCATGCGGCTGATCAGGCGCGAGGTTTTCAGAATTTCCTTCGTGTTAACATCCGTATGAATGCCGCCGAAATAATCACCGCGCGTCTTGATCGCCATGATGACTTCCTCCAGCGCGGCATTTCCGGCGCGTTCGCCGATGCCGTTGAAAGTTCCTTCGACCTGGCGCGCACCTGCGCGCACCGCCGCCAAAGAATTTGCGACCGCCAGGCCCAGATCATCGTGGCAATGCACGCTGATAATCGCGTCGTCGATATTCCGCACATTGTTTTTCAGATACGTGATCATCGCCGCGTATTGATCCGGCACCGCGAAGCCCACCGTATCCGGGATATTCACCGTAGTGGCTCCCGCTTCGATTGCCGCATGGACAACCTTCGCCAAAAATTCCGGCTCCGTGCGCGAAGCATCTTCGGGAGAAAACTCCACGTCCTTCACCGAGGCTTTCGCGCGGCTTACCGCTTCGCGGGTCAGGCGCAGGATTTCCTCCTCGGCTTTTTTCAATTTATGTTCGCGATGAATCTTGGACGTCGCCAAAAAGATATGGACGCGTCCGCGCTCGCCCGCTGCCTTCACTGCCGCCACAGCCGCATCGATGTCTTTTGCAACACATCGCGCAAGACCCGCAATAATCGGCCCGCGAATCTCCTCGGCGATTCGGCTCACCGCTTCGAAGTCGCCATCACTGATCACGGGAAATCCCGCTTCGATGACATCGACATTCAAGCGAGCCAGCTGCCGCGCGATTTCCATCTTCTCGCGCAAATTCATGGATGCGCCGGGGCATTGTTCGCCGTCGCGCAAGGTGGTATCGAAAACTATTACTTTGTCAGACATAACTTAATTTAGGTGGTGGATGGACAAGGATATAAAATTTCCGCGGCACCTGCCGCGTCCGTCCATGCAGCTATGCCTCGGGTATTAGTACGTGAGAAGAAGTAGGCTCGGGCGAAGCCCGAGTCGGAGCGCTGGCGTAAGATTGAAACGCGCTGTCTGCATACGTTGCTAAGTAGCATACCCCGCCGAAAGCGCAATGAAAATTTGGTAATGCCAGAGATAGACCTTCCATTGAAAGATACCCGAATATCGACTTAGTTGGAGGGTTTTGCGTCGTCAAAACCCATTATTCATGGGACGTGACGACGCACGTCCCTCCAATTCAGGAAAAATCGGGTCGTGTTAAATGATTCTTAATATGGAGGGACATCCTCCGGCGTGTCCCATTATTTTTCTGTCGGGACTTCACCCAAACGCGAAAAGAGAATTTTTCAAAAACAAGAAACGTGGTGCGTACACACGAAGGTTTAATAATCCCGATCCAGCAAGTGTTTTGTGAGGGAGAGCAGAACGGCTCCGCGGTTTCCAAAAGGCTTTAACGCCGCGATGGCTTTGCCCGTGAGGCGGTTTGCTTCACGGCGGGAAGCTTCCAATCCGAGAATGGAGGGGTAGGTACTTTTTTGAGCACTTACATCCTTGCCCGCACTCTTACCGAGCTTTTCACTGGTCTGCGTGACATCCAGAATGTCGTCGATGACCTGAAACGCAAGACCGAGGTGCGAGCCGAATTGCGTCAGCGCTTTTAATTCCGCAGGCGTCGCATTGGCCGTCATCGCACCGAGACGGAACGAAGCGATGAGCATGGCGGCGGTCTTTCCTTCATGTATCCAGCGAAGTTGTGCGGGGGTGATCTTGCGGCCTTCGGCTTCAAGATCGGCCACTTGTCCCGCAATCAGATACTTGCTGCCTGCGGCGGAAGTGAGTTCGAGAAAATAATCCTTCGTGCTGTAACGCTTCGTCGGTTTTGTGGCGGCCAAAATTTCAAAGGCGATTGTAAGCAGCGCATCGCCCGTCAATACAGCGATCCCTTCGCCAAAAACTTTATGCGAAGTGGGGCGACCCCGACGGAAGTCGTCATTATCCATGCACGGAAGGTCGTCATGAACGAGTGAATACGTATGAAGACATTCCACAGCGCAGGCGGGTGCAAGTGCTGCTTCAAATTTTCCGCCGCACGCTTCGGCAGCCGCAAGGCAAAGAATGGGTCGCAGGCGTTTGCCTCCTGCGAATAAACTGTAGCGCATCGCCTTATGGATCGTCGCAGGACGTACGGTCGCTGCTGGAAGGAAAGATTTTAGAGAGCGGTCAACGCGGCGGGCACGGCTTTTCAGATAGAGAGCGAGATTCATGCGTTGGAGAGAGATTCAATCAGGGGATAAGAAGGGATCAAGCTCAGATCGAATGAAAGGTTCCTGTGGTGAAGGAATTTTACCTTGTGCGGAGAAAAGCCACGGGAGAAAGTCGGGACTTCTCTTCATGAAAATTTCACATAACGATCCTCGTATCTCATGGCATGGGCACGTTTCGCTGGAGCAAACGGATACCTACACGCGGCCATGGCGGATTCCTTTTCCGCAAAAGGCACTTTTCCCGGACGCGCTGACGCTACGCGCCGGTACGCATTCCGGAGTTCGCATGGCCTTTTATAGCGATACCCGGAATATTGCCGGAAGCATCCTGCCGTATGAAGCGAACCAGAAACTCGACTTATACGTGGATGGGAAGTTTTTCGGTTCGGAAGATCTTGCGGAGAAGGCTTCCTTTGCGTGGCGTGATCTTCCTGTCGGAGAGAAACTCCTGGAGTTTTGGCTGCCGCAGTTTGGAGATTTCGCCCTGACACAATTGGAAGCCGATGAGGGCAGCACGATAAAACTTTATCAAAACACAAAGCCGCGCTGGATCACCTACGGAAGCTCCATCACCCATTGCGCGGGAGCGGAATCTCCCTCCATGACATGGCCTGCTATTGTGGCGCGCGAGCAGGGCTTTAATCTGACATGTCTGGGGTTTGGCGGACAATGTCATCTGGATATTCAGGTGGCGTGCATGATGCGCGACATGCCCGCCGATGCGCTTTCGATCTGCGCGGGAATTAACATCTACGGGTCGGATAGCTTGAGTGCGCGGACCTTCGGTCCTGCCTTGCTTGGCTTCATTCAGATCCTGCGGGAAAAACATCCCGAGACACCGCT
>JBDTJR010000078.1:0-6979 GCA_039935735.1 Chthoniobacterales bacterium
TTCGGGGAAACCGCCCTACCTGTCGAATTTACAGACCTCGTGAAGAAAATCGAGAACGACGGACGTTGAAATAATTCTACCGAATCCCAGTGGGGGGAAGTCAAAAGCATGCGTGGACCATGGCAGCGTCACCATGTGATAGCTCACGCCGTTTTCCTTTAGCCGATCCGCAAATCGCTCGCTATGTCTTACCCAGACAAGGTCATCCCGCGTACCATGGACCAGCAGGAATGGCACGGTATCGTGCGCTATGAAAAAATAAGGTGACGCATCATGATACGCCTTCGGTGCGCTTTTGGGAGTTCCGCCCAGATAATCCCGCAGCAGGCGAGGCGAGTGCAGAATGTCATTTTCCCGCGCAATGCCATAACCGAATACCATATCCAAAGGCGCATAAAAACAGATGCAGCCACAAATGCCCGGCACGGACTTTTTTACCGCAATATCCGCTGCAAGCTGCCCGCCCGCAGAGCGCCCCAGCACGACAAGTTGATCGGGATCGATATTAAACTTTTCCGCATTCGCGCGGAGATAGGTAAGCGCGGCAACCACATCATCATACGCAGCAGGCCAGGATGCGCCGGGAGACAGACGGTACGAAACCGACGCGACCGCATACCCATTTTTCGAAAGAATGGAATTAAGCGCAGACAACTCCTGCGTATTTCCGCCGCGCCAGCCTCCGCCATGAATGATGATCACGCACGGAGCCTTGCCTCGCATGCTTGAAGGATAGAAATCGATATGCTGCCCCTGCGCGCCGAACGCGATGTTTTGAAAAAGCACCTTGTGCTGGAACAGCTCGTCGAATTTGAGATGCACCCCATAGCGCTCCATGACACGCACCGCCTGGATGACTGGAATAAGATAAGCAATCGCCGCGATGATCGCCGCCGCCCGCGAAAGGCGGGAGGTCAGCGTTTTCTCATTTGCCAAAATCGCAATGAGGATTGCCACTAGCAAAAAAATCCAACTCCACTCCGTTGCAAAGATCTTCAGCCCCCATATCCAAAGTTTCGGTGCGCGAATGAAGAGCAGAGTCGAACTCGCGCAAAGAATCAGCGAGAAAAACAGAAGTATGAGAGGCCGGGCCTTTTTCCAAAAAGCGGACATGCGTATAAATTTCTTATTAACCGATAAGCCTGACAGACCGAATCCACCTTACAAATTTTTTACAAACTTTTGACGTGTCCCTGACAAGCGGCCGTTTGAGGAAGCGTAAGGTGCGGATATGAAAAGACAACTTCTTATCCTGTTTACGCTGGTTTGCGCCAGTCTCACCCTTCATGCGAATCCGCTTACGCTCACGGTAAAGCCTGAGAAAAGTTACCTCTATACCACGACAAAAAATTGCCTCTTTCAGATCGAGGTCACGGCAAAGCCATCACTGCTCAAGCGAACGAATCCCATCGATCTTGTAGTGGTTCTTGATCGCTCCGGTTCCATGGAGGGGGCAAAGCTCGAAAAGGCCAAACAAGCCGCCGCCGTGGCGCTTGATCAATTGGAGGAGCAGGACACCTATTCGCTCGTGGTGTATGATGACAAGGTAGATACACTCGTCAGTCGCAAGGGCATCAAAGACAAGGAGCAGATTCTTTCAGCCATTCACGCCATCCGCAGCGGCGGTGGCACGGGATTGTATGCGGGCGTGAAACAGGGAGCCTCGCTCATCACGGAAACCCCCGACTCAAATCGAATCCGGCGCGTCATTCTTCTTTCAGACGGTCTTGCAAATGTCGGCCCCAGCAAGCCGGACGATCTCGCGCAGCTTGGAAAAGAACTGCGCGCTAATGGCATCGCCGTTTCCACGGTGGGTGTGGGCGATGATTATAATGAAGACCTCATGACCGCGCTCGCTGAGTCCAGCCACGCAAATTACTACTACGTGCAAAATGCGGAAAAGCTTCCGGAAATTTTTGCGCATGAACTGGGCGATGTGAAAAATATCGTCGCAAAAAATCTCAAGATCCAAATTATCCTACCCGAAGGTGTAAAGCCAAAGGGCATTCTTGGAGAACCCTGCTTTGTGTTCCACGGACAGACTCTGGAAATTCCGATTGCGGAATTTTACGGCGCGCAAAGTCGCCGGTTTCTCGTGGAATGCGAGATTCCATCCGGCGAAACTCAGACGATAACGGTTGGGAATGTCGAAGTTTCCTTTTCCGACGCTGTCACAGGATCGAAAAAACAACTTTCCGCAGCGGCATCCGTGCAACGCACAAAAGACAAAGCTACTGAGGAAAAATCCGCCGCGCCGGACATCGTCAATCAAACGGCGATTACTCAAAACCGTATCTCCAAGGAGCAGGCTGTAAAGCTCGCGGATGAAGGACATAAGGACAAGGCGATCGCCGTCATCGAACAGCAACAGACCCTCAATGCCAATGCGCCGGCAAGCATCCGTGCAAGTCTGGTCGAAGATAGCAAAAATACGCTCGGAAAAATGAATGTCTGGTCCCGTGCCTCCCGGAAATCCGTGCAGTACGAAAACTATCAGGACAAATACCAGAAACGGTAGTCTCGCAAAGGAAGTCCCGCGCATTCCGCTTGCCGGGACTTCCGCCGCGAAAGAGAATAGGAACTCATGAAGCGCGCTGCGTGGATTTTTGTATTGGCAGTATTTTTGCCGAGCCTGGTGCTGGGACTTCTTGCCCTGCGCACGGCGAGGGAGCAAAGCGTCATCCTTGAGCGTCAGGCTTCTGCGCTCCGCCAGCAGGAGACGGATGCCGCAGCCCAGACCATTCGCGAGGCTCTGTTTGCCCGACAGGCGGAATTTATCGCTTCGGTTCAGACGTTTCTTAAATCCCGTCCGCCGCAAGTTGCCTCGGTGGAGTTTTACCGTAATTTTTCCAATATGTGGGGCGACGGATCGGTGCCGTTTGCCACTTCCTTGAATGGGGTTATTTGCTCTCCACGCGCTACGGATGCTGCGCCTGCTGCGCTCGAATTTCTGAAACAAAACAGTGCGTTGCTGGGAAATAGTGTAGAGGTGGAATTTTTTCAAACTCAGAAATCCGCAAACTCCGCAGAAAATCAGAAGGTTGATAACGCCTATGCTGCAAAAGCGGCCTACGTGCAAAAGATGGAAGTCGCGGGAAAAACCGGAGCCGCGAAGCGCAATGTTCTCCCGCAAAAACTTCCTGCAGAAGATAAGAATGCCTCCGAGTCTCAACTCGTCCCGGAAATTTCAAATTTCCGCAAGGTCGTGCAAAACGCCAGTGACGGTATCCTCGCACGCTTCGTCGAAAATAAGCTGGAAGTCATTTTCTGGATGCGGGGACCGGACAATCTTGTCTTCGGTCTCATGCTGCCAGCGTCGCAGCTCAATACGCTGGTGCAAAATTCCATGCCCTCTTCCCAGGGGAGATCCAATGATGCCTGCATGGCCGTTCTGAATGAAAATACGGTGCCCGTTGCTCAATCGCCGCCCGGTTTTAAGGCAAATTGGAAGCATCCCTTTGTCGCCACGGAAATCGGCGACTCGCTTCCGCATTGGGAGGTTGCCCTTTATCTGGCACACCCCGAGCAATTTGAAACCTCCGCCCGCTCGTTTACATTCATTCTTCTCGCGCTCATTGGAATTTCGCTGGGTGCAATTTGCGTCGGTGGTTATCTCGTGGTTTCCGATGCACGGCGTCAAATGGCGTTGGCCGAAAAGAAGACCAATTTCGTCTCAAATGTTTCGCATGAATTAAAAACACCGCTGACTTCCATTCGCATGTTTTCAGAGCTTCTCCAAAAACCGGGCATCGATGAATCGCGCCGCATAAAATATCTGCGCATCATCACGCTGGAATCGGAGCGCCTTACCCGCTTGATTAATAATGTCCTCGATTTTGCACGTATGGAGGGAAAACGAAAATCCTACCAGAAGCACGAGGTTGATCTTTACCCGGTCATTGAGCGGACATGGGAATCGCAAAGCGCGCATTTGCAGGAATCGGGATTCACCACCACATGGCACGCTGCGGAGCCGCCTTATTCCGTAATTGGCGATGAAGATGCGCTCGCGCAGGTTCTCGTCAATTTGCTTTCGAACGCTGAGAAATATTCCACGACCGAAAAATCCATCGAGCTTCACACTTATTTTACGGATATGCAGCTTTGCATCGCCGTGCTGGATCGGGGCATCGGTGTAGCGCCGGGACAGGAGACTAAAATTTTCGAGGCGTTTTATCGTTCGGATGATTCGCTTTCCAGCGGTGTGCAGGGCTCTGGCCTTGGGCTCACGCTTGCCCGACGCATCGCTGAAGACCACGAGGGCAGCATTCGCCTGGAAGCCCGACAGGGCGGCGGCTCCACTTTTACCTTTTGTATCCCCATTTCAAAAAAATCCATTCATGAAAAAGATTCTTATCGTTGAGGATGACGCGCACATCCGGCTGGGGCTGGTCGAAGCTTTGCAAAATGAAAGTTACGAGGTTTACGAGTCCCCGGACGGATCGCAGGTCATTGCGAAAATTCACGAACTGAAGCCCGACCTCGTCATTCTCGATGTCATGCTGCCGGGCAAGAGCGGTTTCGATATTTGCCGTGAGTTGCGAGCCGCAAAAAACACAGTCCCCATCCTCATGCTAACCGCGAAGGGACAAGAGGTGGATAAAGTCGTCGGCCTCGAACTGGGCGCCGACGATTACGTCACAAAACCCTTCGGCCTGCGCGAACTCCTCGCCCGAGTACACGCGCTTTTGCGCCGCACCGGTCAACACGCCAGCGAAAACACTCCTGCCGAACGCATCCATTTTGGAAAGGTCGATATCGACTCCGCTTCATTGCGGGGCACACGCGGAAAAACAAAAATCGAACTCTCCCCGCGTGAGCTGGCCGTGCTTCAAATCCTTTTCCGCGAACGCGGCAACGCCGTTTCCCGTGACCGCCTGCTAAATGAAGTATGGGGAATCGACTACTACGGCACCACCCGCACCCTCGACCAGGTAATCGTCAAGCTACGCCAAAAAATCGAAGAAGATTCCGCCAATCCCCGCTACCTCTGCACGGTCCACGGGCTCGGTTATCGGTTGGAGGAGTAAATCTTTTATTTAGAGGCCTTGTATCGGAATTGTCCCATGCGCTTATTCCAGCGGATAAGCGCCTTGAATTTCGGATTCAGTTTGTTCCAGCCATTGAAGGTGAAGTTTCCGATAACGCCGAAGAGCATGAAATCGCTGTAGACCGGCTCGCTTCCGAAAAGAAAATCGCTGTGGCGAAGAATCTTGTCGTAACTCAAAAGCATGGCATCGACTTTTGCCTGTATGGCTTTGCGATCTTTCTTCCACTGCGCGATACATCCGGCACCGAATTTGCGTTCCTTGTGACGTATTGCCAGCGTGCGTGTCTGAATGTCTTTCAAGGTCGGTAAAAAGAAAGGATCTGCAAGTTGGAAGCTGATGCCTTCGACATCATTTTCGAGATGATGAAGAATGATGCTTTGTAAGCCTTCAAGTTTTGACGGAAACAATTTCCCTTTCCCGAATTTACGATCGATATAACGGGCGATATCCTGCGAATCGCCAGAAGACTCCATGACAACCCGCGAGCGGTCTTTGAGCAAGGGTACGGCATAGTATTTCCCACCGGATGCCTGAATTACTTCATCCCGCGTGGCATAGTTCACATTCACAATCTTCACCGAAGCGCGCAGGGCTTTGAGTGCTTGCAGGGTCGAAATGCAATACGGGCTGATTGGCACCTGGTAAATCGTAAGGCTCATGGAGAAATGATGAGTCTTACGAGTGGGGGATT
Organism: Chthoniobacterales bacterium; assembly: GCA_039935735.1. GTDB lineage: Bacteria > Verrucomicrobiota > Verrucomicrobiia > Chthoniobacterales > JBDTJR01 > JBDTJR01. The sequence continues at coordinate 5,743 of JBDTJR010000078.1, forward strand.
CAAGTGTTGAAATAAGAGGGCGTTGCGTATTTGGAAAATGGCATTTACGATCTCGACGTGGATTTTCTGAAAAATCAGATTTTATTTGGCCGCGACCGCACAGAGGGAATTGTCACGGTGGAGTTCAAGGCACCGTCGTCGATTCTTGTTTACCGTCGCGGAAAGGATGGCGCGACGGAGCGTGAGGAAGTTGCATTCGAGCCCTTTCTCTGGGTTTCGGAGGACATCGGATCGTGCGAAACGCTGGATGGAAATCTACCGTATCGCTTTTTGCGCCGCTGCGAAACCTGGGATGCTTTTACAGAACTTCGCACTGAATTAAAAAAGACAGGCATCGCCTGCTTTGGTTTGTCCGATCCGATACAGCAATATTTGATCTCGACGGGACGCACGCTCTTCAAGGGCATGGAGTTTGAGTCTCTACGCCGCTTGCAACTCGATATCGAAACCTGCTGCGCGGAGGGCTTTTCGTTTTCGCATGCCGACCGTGACCCCATTGCCGCAATCGCCCTCTGCGATAATACCGGTTGGGAAGAAATTCTTGTCGTCGAGCCGAACTCCGAGGAATCCGAGCGGCAAGTGCTTGAGCGACTCACGGCAATCATTGCCGAGCGCGATCCTGACGTGATCGAGGGGCATAATCTTTTTAAATTCGATCTCCCCTACATCTCGACACGCGCAAAACGCCATAAAGTGAAACTCAACTGGGGACGCGACGGCAGCCCAATCGCTGGTCGCACCTCGCGCTTGTTGATCGCGGAAAAAACGATCCAGTATACGCGCTACGAAATCGAAGGCCGTCACATCGTCGATACCTTCCTGCTCGCGCAGTATTACGATGTCGGTACGCGCGAGCTCGAAAGCTTCGGACTCAAGAACGTAGCGCGACACTTTGGCGTCGCCGAAGAGGATCGCGTTATTATCCCCGGCGCACAGATTCAGAATGCATATCTCGAAGATCGCGAACGTTTCATCACCTATGCCTTGCAGGATGTGCGGGAGACACGCGCCCTCGCGGCAGTCTTAAGCGCGAGTTATTTTATTCAGGCGCAGATTTTTCCTTATAATTACCAGGACGTCATCGTGCGCGGAAACGCGACACGCATCGATAGCCTCTTTCTCCGCGAATACCTGCATCGCAAGCACTCCATTCCTGAATGCCCCGAGTCGCGTGCCTTCGAGGGCGGCTACACGGATATTTTCTTCACCGGCGTCAAGCGCGAGGTCTGGCATTGCG